>CAZQDO010000165.1:0-11327 GCA_964592085.1 uncultured Anaerolineae bacterium
GCTCATCGCTAGCCATGGCTCCGATGGATGCCAGGAGTTTCTTCGTTTCGGGGGGTGTCAGCGCGGAGGTCGGCTCGTCCAAAATGAGGACCTTGGCCCCGCGATAGAGGGCCTTCAGGATCTCCACCACCTGCTTCTCCCCTTCCGAAAGCTGCCAAACTTTCGCCCTGAGTGCGACGTTGAATCCGTATCGCTCGCAGAGTTCCTTTAATTCCTCCTCTGCCCTCTTCAGGTTCAGGATTCTTCCAGCTCTCGGATGCCCGAGGATGATGTTTTCGATCACCGTGTGGGCGGTCACCAGTTTGCGGTGCTGATGAACCATCCCGATCCCCAGATCAATGGCGTCCAGCGGTGATCTGAACGTGACCCTCTCACTGCCGATGTAGATTTCGCCTTCGTCGGGTTGCAACAGCCCAAACAGGATATTCATCAGGGTAGTCTTCCCGGCCCCGTTCTCCCCGAGAACAGCGTGAATCTCGCCCGCTTTGATTTCGAAATCTATGCCGTCATTGGCGACGACGCCTGGGAATCTCTTGGTGATTCCCCTCGCCTCCAGGACCGTATCGCCGCGCTTTATCCCTTCCAGGAGTCCTTTTTGCATTTGCCTCTCTTCCTGGGATTACGACAACCCTCCCGCAGGTTAACAAATCACCCACCGAAATACAGCACAACAAAGAGGCTCCCTCCTTCAGAGTTTTCCCCTCAAGAGAGGGAGCCTCATGCCTCGTGGCTACCAGAAGGTGCAACGCACTTACGCAAGTGCGTTGCACCTTTTTTTACTCCAAGATCACCGTGCCTTCCAGGTCGAAGTTGAACTCTGAAAGCAGCCACGCATCCGATTGCATCTCGCCGGCTGGCTTGACCACTGTCCCCGCGGCTGGGATCGGCAAACCCTCCAGCGCCAGGCCAGTTCCGTTGCTCACGAACTCATGCTCGAAGAAGGGATCCCACACTCCCTTGATCATCTGAGCCCTTCTTTGCTCAACGAGCTCTACGATCTCATCCGGGATCAGCGGTCGTGCTTTGGGACTGATGGCGTCAACGCCCACCTTGCCGTCGTTCATAATGTCAACGGTGAACTCCTCTGTGCCATCAGCCAGAATCATCTTGGACTCCATGCCCATGTACAGCACGGTCTCTGGACTCGTATCGCCAGCCAACCAATCCTTGACGATCTTCTCGTAGAGGACTTCCCAGCGGGTGTCGAAGGACACCGCCACGGTATCCGTGCTTGACCAGCCGTAGAACCCCACGATGTCCATGTCCTTCCCCACGAACCAAATGCCCTCTTCCTGGGCAGCGTCCAGGGGGGACCCGGAGTCGGTCTGTTGGGTCAGGACATCAACATTGTACTGAGTGATCAAGGTATTGGCGATATCTCGTTCCTCCGTAGGCAGGTACCAGTCGCCGGCGTACTTCACGTACACCGTGATGTCCTTGCCAAGCAACTTCGCTGCATCCATCACCCCAAGGTAAAAGCCAGCCTGCCGCCTGATGACCTGAACACATGGGAACGCCGAGACGATGCCGATGTTGCCTGTCTCGGTTAATGCCCCAGCGATGAGGCCCTCCAGATACAGCGCCTGGTATTGCCTGGGGAAGAGCCTGATGAAGTTCCTCTTCGTGGCCAGGTCGCTGGCGATAATGGACACAAAATAGACATCCGGATACTTATCGGCGATATCCCCCAGGGGCAGGCCCATGAACTCTGCGTTACCCACGACGATGTCGGCTCCGTCAGCGATCAACTCTTCGGCATAGGGAACTGTGGCATCAGGCCCCACTTCCTCTCTATAGACGTATTCTACGTCTGGGTATTTCTCAGCGATGCGCTTTCCCGCGCGATCGTGGGCTCCAGACCAGGTCGTCCCAGCAATGATACTGAAGTGCTCGATCGCCAGAGTGGCACCCTCTTTCACCTCTACTGCTTTGACCACTTCCTTCTCCACCTCGACGGTGACTGGCACTTCTTTCTCGACCACCACCTGCTTCTCAATGACCTCAGGAGTAGGTGTGGCACAAGCCGCCAGTATAGCCAGTACCGTTACCAGGGAGATTACCGCTAACGCTGTTTTCTTCCAGGGCATTTTTCCCTCCTTTTGATTTGTGTGAAATGTCGAGCGCTAAAATCGCTAGCCTCAGCTTGGAGATAAACTCTATCTAGCTTATGTCCATCCCTCCTTTACTTGTTTTTGGGAACGGCATACACACACAGCCGCGGTCTGAGCCTCGCTGTCGCTGCCACGGCCACCTGCGTTCCCCTACACTTGAAGTGGTGTCAATTATACAAAATCATCAGGGGCTTGTCAAATCTGAATCTAGAAACCTGGAGTTTGGAGGTTGGAAATCCAACCTCCAAACTCCAATCTCTAATCTCCAACCTCCAAACTGCGCTCCTGCAACGCCTTGTTCAGCGTATCCAGCCCCTGGCGTAGCATCTTTTTGCTCACGCCGTCAATCAGCCGTTGGCCCACGCTGACCAGCTTGCCCCCAACTTGAAAGCCGCCTTCATACTTCATAAGCGTCGTGCCGTCGCCTTGATCAAGCAGTTGCACGTCGCCGCTGGCCTTGACGAAGGCGGCCGCACCTGTGCCCTCCACCGTCAAGGTATAGCTCTCAGGCGGCACCTCGTTCGAAGCGACGATCCGGCCGGAGAAGGCGCCCGAAACCGGCCCCACCCGAACGTTCATCTTGCCCTCGTACTCATTTTCGCCGACCGGGGTCAGGCTTTGCGTGCCGGGCAGGGCGGTGGCCAGCACTTCCGGATCTCGCAGCAGCTCCCAGACTTCCTCACGAGGGCCGTCAAAGACGTATTCACCTTGTAGCTTCATAGATTCGTTCCTCCTGGTGTGATGCGTGAAATCAGGAATCAGGCAACGAGGCACTGAGGCACTGAGGCACCAAGGCACTCAGTCAATAACCCTCGTTGCCTCATTGCCTTGTCGCCTCATTGCCTGATTCCCTAATCACTATTTCAGTAATTCAAACAGCTTGTTGGGACTCATCGGCGTTTCCAGTATTTCGATACCATAGTCAGCCAGAGCACTCTCCAGGGCCTGGGCAAAGACAGCCGGCACCGGGATGGCCCCGCCCTCGCCGACACCTTTGGCGCCCAAGGGATTGAGGGGGGATCGTGTTTCGAAGTGTGCAGTCTCCGCCCGGGGAACCTCGGAAGCCGTCGGGATCAGGTAGTCCGCGAAGGAGGCATTGAGAAGCTGCCCGTTCTCGTCGTACATGAGTTGTTCGTAATACGAGTTGCTGATGCCCAATGCCAGACCACCGTGAAGCTGGCCTTCCACGATCAATGGATTGAGCACCGTGCCGCAGTCTTCCACGAGGACGTACCGCTTGATCTCGATCATCATCGTTTCGGGGTCTACTTCGATGATTGCGGCATGGGAGCCGCTGGCGGTGGCCCCGTATTTGGGACCAAAGTAGGCAGTGGCCTCCAGACCAGGTTCCGTGCCAGGCTCCACTGCCCCGCGCAGGGGATTAGCCAGCACCGCCAGTTCGCCCAGACTGATGGATTTCTCAGGGACATCAGCCACCCGGACCTGACCGTCCTCCAACTCCAGTCCTTCCTCAGGTGTTTCCAGCACCTTGCTGGCCAGCTTGAGGATCTTGTCGCGAACAGTGGAGGCTGCTGCGTGGACAGCGTTGCCCGCGAGCACAGCCCCACGGCTGGCAAAGGTGCCCGTCCCCCAGTGGAATTGGGAGGTGTCGCCAGTTACCAAGGTGACGTCGCGTGGGCTCACGCCTAACTGTTCGGCTGCGACCTGGGCAAAGGAGGTGAAGTGCCCCTGCCCCTGGGTGCCGACGCCGGTGGCCACATTGATCTTGCCGCTAGTCTCAACAGTCACTCGTGCCCCCTCATAAGGGCCAATGCCGGTGGTCTCAATGAAGGAGACGAGGCCGATGCCCACGTGCCGGCCTTCGGCACGAAAACGCGGTTGCTCCTCTTTCAAAAACTGCTCGTAACCGATCATCTCCGCTGCCTTTTCCACAATGGGCAAGTAGTTCCCGCTGTCGTAGATCAGGGGCACGAAGGCCTGGTCAATGATCTGGTTGTCGTAGGGAAAGACGTCGGGCGGCAAGAGGTTTCGCTTCCGAATCTCAACTGGATCCATGCCCAACTCTTTAGCGGCGATGTCGAGTAGCCGCTCGATCACGTACACGCCTTGCGGGCGCCCAGCCCCTCGCAGAGGTGAAACAATGGGTCTGTTGGTGAACACTACTTTGAGATCTCCGTAGTAGTTGGGGATCTCGTATGGCCCGAAGGCATGACATTGGGTGTTGAGAGGGACAGTCAGGCCATAGGGGTCATAGGCGCCTGTGTCGTGCAAGAAATCGTCGCGCAGACCCAGGATACGGCCATCGCGGGTGAGGGCCAGCTCTGCGTCGTGTACCTGCCCTCGCTCCTGGTTGGTAGCATAGAAGTTCTCCCGCCGGTCTTCGATCCACTTGATAGGTCGGCCCAGTTTCATGGTCGCCCAGGTGAGAGTGACCTCCTCCGGGTAGAACATCATGATCTTGGGGCCAAAGCCTCCGCCGACGAAGGGGGCGATCACCCGCACCTGGGTAGGAGACAGGCCGAACATCCCGGCCAGGCCATTGCGGACGGGAATGGGGGCCTGGGTGGTGTCCCACAGAGTCAGGTGCTGGCTTCTCTGATCCCACTGGGCCACGATGCCCCGATTCTCCATCGCCGCCGCCGTGCCGCGGTCAATGACGATGCGCCGTTTGATGACCAGGTCGGCCTGCTCTCGCACCGCTGCGTAGTCGCCCTTCTCCTGGATGAGGTGAGCCGCCAGGTTGGAATCCAGATCATCGTGGATCACCGGGGCATCGGGCTGCAGGGCTTTCTCCAGGTCTATCGCCGCGTCGAGTGGTTCGAGGTCCACCACGATGTCGTCCAGGGCGTCTTCGGCAATGTAGCGGCTCTCGGCGATGACCACGGCTAGCGGCTCGCCGGCCAGACGGACCTTGTCCTTGACCAGCGGAACCTGGGTGCGCGAGTGAAAGACGATGTCTTCGACCGTAGGGGGCGGGGAAACCAGAGGGGGGCCTGGCTGCCAGGCATCACCCAGATCCTCGGCGGTGTAAACCGCCACCACCCCTGGCCGCTCTCTGGCCGCAGACACGTCAATGCTCAGCAGACGCGCGTGGGCGTAGTCGCTGCGCAAAAAGGCGGCGTGGAGCATGTCAGGCAAGTCCACATCGCCCACAAACAGGGCCTGCCCGGTCAGCAGGCGCGGGTCTTCGTTTCGTTTCATGGGTTGACCGATGTATTTTTTTGTCATAGTTTTACTCCTTACGTCTCTCCGCCGCCAATTTCACCGCATCCACGATGTGCTGGTAGCCGGTGCAGCGGCAGAGGTTTCCAGAGATGGCCTCGCGGATTTCCGCTTCGGTGGGATCGGGGTTCTGCTCCAGGAAAGGCACCAATGACATCAGAAAGCCTGGGGTGCAGAAGCCGCATTGCACGCCGTGCGCTTCCCAGAAGGCTTCCTGAAGGGGGTGCAGGTTCTCTGGCGTTCCCAACCCTTCGACGGTGGTGATCTCGTGGCCGTTGGCCTGCACTGCGAACATCAGGCAGGATCGGACTGGCGCTCCGTCGAACAGCACGGTGCACGCGCCGCACACGCCGTGCTCACAGCCGACGTGGGTGCCGGTCAGGCCCAGGTCGTGGCGCAGGAAATCACTCAGTAGCAGGCGCGGCTCGACGGCACGCTCGTATTGAGCGCCGTTGACGGTGACTGAAACAGTAACTTGGTTGTTCATCTCAACCTCCTCTCGCCCGGTCAAAAGCTTGGGTCAGGGTGCGGCGGGCCAGGACTTTGGACAGGTGGCGGCGGTACTCTGTCGAGGCGTGGATGTCGCTGCCGGGGTCAATTTCATCTTCGCCAGCTTTCTCGGCCGCGGCACGGATGAGCTCTGGGGTGGGTACCTGCCCCTTGAGCATCTCAGCCGCCTGGTGTGCAATCACAGGGCCATCGCCAACGCTCAGGAAGACCAGCTTGGCCTGCTCACATTGGCCCTCTTCGTCCAACGTCACCAGGACAGCGACGCCGGCGATGCAGAAGTCGTGGTGGCGGCGGGTGATCTGCAGGAACGACCACCCGCTGCGCGGCGGCATGGGCGGTAAGGCGACCTCGACCAGCAGCTCGTCGGGTTCCAGGACGGTGGTGAACAGCCCCACGAAGAACTCGTCGGCGGACACCCATCGTTCGCCGGCCTGGCTGCGCAGCCGAAAGCGGCCGTTCAGCGCTAAGCTCACCGCCACCAGCTCGGCCGACGGGTCGGCGTGGGCCAGGCTGCCACCGAAGGTGCCCCGGCTGCGGATCTGCGGGTAGGCAATCTGGGGGATCACCTCGTGGACCAGCGGCGAACGCTCGGCAACCAGGGGGTCGTGCTCCACCTGAGCCTGACGGGTCATTGCCCCGATGAGCAGGCCGCCGTTGTCCGGACGGATGTAGAATAGCTCGGAGACGTTGTTCAGGTCAACGAGCACGGCGGGTTGAGCGATGCGGAAGTTCATCATGGGGATCAGGCTTTGTCCCCCGGCCAGCGCCTTGGCATCCCACCCATGTTCGGCGAGATTAGCCAGGGCTTCGTCTACAGTAGTTGGTGCATAGTACTTAAATGGAGCTGGTTTCATAGTGTTACCTCCTCAAACTTGGGTATCTAGTCTTTCGACAGTCTCTCGTACCAGAAGGGCGAAGGCTTGCCTTGCCCTCTATTCCACAACTGATAGGTAAGCTGGATATGGCCCAGGTGGAGGGCAGTGTGGTCAATGACGTGGAGGATGCACCAGCGGACCGGGATCATCCGCCCCCTCGCCTCCCGTGTGCCGTTTAGATCGGCTTCGCTCAAGGTGGCGAACACCTCTCGCGTTTCCACCCCGGTGTTTTCTAAGAGGCGGACAAGCTCGGAGGCATCGCTGGCCTGGGCAGCGAATTCGGCGTCGCGGTCCCGGGTAGGAAGGCCGCCGCCCACCACTTCGGTGATCCAGAAGTGCTCCGCGCCGGCGATGTGGGTTGCCAGGACAGCCAGGGAGTTCGTCTCGTCGCCTTCGACGGGGCGCCAGTTGAGCGCCTCGGCAGGCAGGTCGGCGATCAAGTCGCGAACCTGGCTTCGCAAGTCTTCGATGCGTTGCAGGTAGTTGTCCAATTCTGAAGTCATCTTGATTTCCGGTATTGGATATTGGAGATTAGATATTCAATCTCCAATATCTAATCTCCCTCCCTGAAAGCCACAAACCGCCCCCACATCGAAGCGGTTTCCATCCCCTTCTGCATGTAGCAGCCGATGTAGTAGCGCCCGCTGGGCGCAGTGGTGATGTCCTTCCCCAGATTCTCGGCGTGGACGATCTTCTTGGGGAAGAGGTTCAAGTGCATGTCCTGGTAGAATTGATCCAGCGGGTACATCTCGTCCCAATCCTTGCCGAAGGTTTCCACCAGCTTGCGGTTGGCCTCCTCGAAGGTTTTGGGGTGCCAGATGCGCTGGATGGTGTTCATGGGATGGTCGGCACTGACGGCGTCCACACCGATCCATTTGATCTGCTTGTCCACGCACCACTGGGCAAAATCGGGCGAGGGGCCGGGGTGCTTGATCATGTAGCGGAACTCGTCGGAGTCGGGGCTGTTCCAGCCGTACTTGTGCCAGCCGGTCTTGATGATGAGGATGTCGCCCTGGCGAACCTCCACGGCGTCTTCGATCATCTGCGGCGTGTACACGCTGGCGTCGCTGACCTTGTCGGAGATGTCGGCGATGACGCCAGGGCCTACCCATTCCTCCAGTGGCACCTGGCCGATGGTGCGGCCCGTGGGATAGAAGTGCTTCTCGCCGTCCATGTGGGTCGCCAGGTGGAAGCTGGCGGCGCAGAGGGCGCCGTTTCTGCCCATGCCGAAGTACTGGCCGCCGACCCGCTTAGTGTACTTGACGACTAGAGGCTCGTAGTTCGCCCACTGGGGCGTCTGCACGCTGAAGGGCAGGGTCATGTCAATCATCTGCGCGGAGCCCATGATTTGGAAGAACTCTTCCTGGCTCATCCCATCGGGCGGCTGCAGGGCGCAGACGCGCGACCAGGCGGTTCCCACTTCCATGTAGGGGATGGGGTGGATCATGACCCAGGCTCGCTGATTGTTGAGCTCGTTGATGTCGCCTACGATGGATTCGGCCAGCAGCAGGTGGGCCTTGGGCATGGTGATGTGGGTCAACTGGTAGTATTCGTCTGGCGGGAACATCTCGTCCCACGTCTTGCCATAGTCCGCTACCAGCTTCGCCTCGGCCTTCTCGAACTCGCCCGCGTGCATGTAGCGGAGGTTGGTGTTCATGGGATGCTCAGCGCAGCCGCAATCCACGCCCACGACCTTGAGCTTCTTGTCCAATGCCCAGGGGAAGAAATCGGGCGAGGGGCCGGGGTGCCGCACCAGGAAGCCGAACTCCTTGGACTCCACCCCGCCCTGCGCCTGCGGGTTGTAGACATCGGGCAGATCCCACGAATAGCGGTGGTAGCCGGTGTTGATGATCAGGATGTCGCCCTCTGTGACGGTGGCGCGGCTTTCGATCATTTCCGGGGTGTACAGGCCGTAATCTGACACCAGGTCGGAAATGTCCACCACCACGCCCGGCCCGCACAGATCCTCCAGCGGAACGTCAGCAATGGCCCTGGCCCCGGAGTGGAAGGCCCGTTCGCCCACCAGGTGCGTGCCCACCGTGTTGCTCCACCTGATGAACTGCCCGTTGGCTCCCAGCCCGCCACCGTAGGCCCCGGTCACGCGCTTGAAGAAGTGCACTTCCAGCGCCTTCTCCCCCGGCCACGGCGGCGTGAAGATGCTGCAACCCTGGGTTAAGTCATACAGTTTTGCTTCGTCCATTGTCTTGATGAATTGTTCGCGGTTCATACATGCCTCCTTTGGCTAATTATGCTATGTGCAGGAACTCAGAGGAACTCTGGGGAACTTGGGGGAACTCACTGAAGTTCCTCTGAGTTCCCTTGAGTTCCTCCGAGTTCCCTCGGGTCAGAACCCATAACGCTCAGCGAAGGCCACAATCGCCTCCTCAAACATCTCCATCGGCGGTCTCACCAGCCCAGCCCCGATTTGCCCCACGCCGGCGTCCTTGTGGGCGATGCCAGTGTTGACGCGCGGGGTGATGCCTGTCTGCACCACTTTGCGGATGTCAATGCCAGTGGGCGTGCCTCGGAAGTCGAGCGGGGGGATGGTGAAGTACTTGTGCTCGGTGTAGGTGATCTCGTACATCTCCAGGGTGGCGTTGATGGCGTCCTGGGGCGTGCCACTGACGAAGGTGACGATGGCCGGCGCGGAGGCCATGGCGAAGCCGCCGATGCCCGCCGTCTCGGTGATGGTGCTGTCGCCGATGTCGCCGCTGGAATCCGCTTCCGTGAAACCGGGGAAGTAGAGACCCTTGGGGATGGCCACTGGCGCGACGAACCAGCGGTCGCCCAGCCCGCTGACGCGGATGCCAAAGTCGGTGCCGTTGCGGGCCATCACGGTCACAATGGTGCTGCCCTCAATCCCGTGGGCGGCGTCAGCCATGACCTTACAGGCCGCCATCACCGGGTTGAGCACGCTCAGCGCGTTGTCGCCCAGAAAGCGCAGCACGTCTGAGGCAGTATCGGCGTCGGTGACCTTGACGATGAATGGTGCCAGCTTGGTGGTGTAGATGATGGAGCCGGCTTTGTTGCGGTTGTGCCCCTCGTCGCCCATGTGCAGGGCTTCGGCCAGCAGTGCGCGGATGTCAATCCCGCCACTGGCCTCGATAGCATCGGCCAAGACGGGGGCCATCACGTCCTCCATCCAGCGTAGTTTGGCCAGCACCTCTTCGCTGTATGCGCCGTAGCGCAGCACCTTGCCGTAGCCCTCGTTCAGGCCTGAGAAAGCGCGATTGCCATGAGTCTTGTTCTCGATGATGTAGACCGACATGGAAGGCGCGATGAGGCCCGCCATCGGCCCGGCGGCCCCGTGGTGGTGGCAGGGCTCCAGCTCGATCTCGCCCGATTCCACCAGGGCCTGGGCCTCCGCCTCGTTGGTCGCCTTCCCCTCGAAGATCAGGGCTCCGGTAATCGCGCCCTGCATCGGCCCGGAGGCACGCTCCCAGGTGATGGGTGGCCCGGCGTGCAGCAGCAGGTTATCGCGCATGCCCGGTATCACGTCCCGTGCCTTGCCCAGCCCCACCAGCACCGGTCGGGCCTCCATCATTCGTTCTGTTGCTTCTGTGTTTGCTTTTTCGATGTTCATGGTTGTGCTCCTTTCGAGGTTCTGTTCTTGATTATTATTCACTGTAGACGGTAGAATCTTTCGTTATGCCACTACCAGAGGTGGTGGTTTCAGAGATGAATCAATCTCTCTCCTCTCTTGCTAGATCTCAGTATTCAAAAGAGAGAACGCACGAAGTTTTCGATGAAGACACCGCCGAAGGAGATTGCTTGACCAATCAGGAGGAAGAGAAAATCTGACGGATCGTAGACCCACAGCGGGCTCTGACCCGATGCCTCAACAAAGCCAGCCAAGTCATCCATAGCTGCAATTTCAGCGCCGAGTTCAATTGAAACGTCCACTTTCTGCCTTTCTCTAAGCTTAATATTCAGACGTTCACATAGAGCAGCAAGAGTCCATTGGCTTGCTATACGATTACTACGAAGAATGAAGTTCATGAATATGATCTGAGGAGTGAGAAATGTCAATGTCCCCAAAGACCCCAATGCTAGCAGGCCCAGAATCGAGAACAAATCCAGGTCTTCAAACAGGATAATCCCAAATAGCGCTACTCCGACAAACCAGGTCATAGAGATGAACGTATAGAGGTTAGTGATTCTCCGCAGCCTAATACGAATGATGTTACCCAGCGGGATAACGGGAAAATCCCGTAAACTAAGCAGAAAAAGAAAATTCACGACCAACAATCTCGCAGCTGTGGCTAACGGGAAAGCAACACATAGACCGTAGAATGTGATGATAAATGCCTTTCCATGCATTTTCTCGGGAGTGAACCAGTAGGGTGGGAATACGATGGGCCTCAGAGACTCAATGCGCAAAGATTGAAGAATGTCCGGACGATAGAACGCCAAATAGACTACAGCAGAGGCCGCTGCAAAGAACGCCGCTACCCATAGAGCGTTACGCTTGTCGTTCGACAATTTGCCGTACCAATGGTCTATTACCTTTTTGTAGGTCGCATCATCAACCAAGAAACAGGGCCGCAATTCCTCATATGCTGGATGGAATGCCAGGCTTGCATGACGTATTATTCCAGTCACCCAGGCTATTCCAAAGCTCCCAATATAGATTGGCAAAGTCCCCAAG
>CAZQDO010000166.1:0-11316 GCA_964592085.1 uncultured Anaerolineae bacterium
CTCTCGCTGATGTAGTAACCCAGCGAGAGATCATGCGTGATGAAAAGGATAGATAGGCCACGGGATTTGAGGTCTGCCAGCAGGTTGAGAACGTCTATTCGTCTGGATGCATCGAGCATGCTGATGATCTCATCGGCCACGAGAAACTCAATGTCTAGCAACAGCGCGCGGGCGATAAGAAAACGTTGAAGCTGCCCACCGCTGAGCTGGTGGGGGAACTTGCTCAAGACGTCATCGGGGTTCAGACCGACGGCCTCTAGTGTACTCTCTACCTTGTCGCTCCATTCCCGGCCCCTCATCTCCGGATAGAACTCTTCCCGAATCATCCTGAAAACCCGGTCGGCCTTGAAGATTGGGTTATAGGAACTAAACGGGTCCTGGAAAACGCCCTGCACCTTCCGATAGTACTCTTTAAGTCCGCCTCCTTCGAGGGTGGAAACGTCAACCCCGTTGAGTACAATCGCACCTGAGCTGATCGAGATGAGACGCAAGATCATTTTCCCGATGGTGGTCTTGCCGCTTCCGCTCTCGCCAATTAAGGAGACGACTTCTCCATCTTCAACATCGAAGCTGACGTTGCTCACTGCGTGGAGCTCTTTTCCTCCAAAGGTCCCCACCCTATAGACTTTCGATACCCCGTCAAGCTTGAGCATTCGTTTCGAACTCCTTCCAGCAAGCAACGAAGTGGCCCTTTTCGATTTCAATGAACGGGGGCACATCGAGGCATTTCTCAAAAGCGACGGGACATCGTTCTCTGAAGCGACACCCAATGGGAGGGTCGAGCAGCAACGGAGGACTGCCGGGAATGCCCATCAGCCGTTTCTCAGCATACTTTACTCCGATTTCCGGTAAGGAGGCAATCAGCAGCTTCGTATACGGATGCCGGGGGGAGTTGATGACCACCTCGGTGGACGCTTTCTCCGCCAACTGCCCGGCATACATGACCATGATGCTGTCAGCGATCTGATACAGAATCGAGATGTCGTGAGTGATAAGAATCACGCTATGACAACATTCACGGTCCCGAAATTCGACCAGCATCTCTGCGACAGCCTTCTGGCTGGCCACATCGAGCGCCGAGGTGATCTCGTCGGCGATGAGCAGGGACGGGTTCATCAACGTTGAGAGCACCATCACCATTCTCTGCTTCATACCGCCCGACAGCTCTATGGGGTACATGTCCAGCACATCGTGGGACAACTCAACCAGATCCAGTCTCCTCTTCAGCTCAGGCAGCATGGTTCTGAAGCTAACCTTTCTGGATTCGAGAAGTTCTGACGCCATCTTCCCGATCTTCCGCGTTGGATTCATGGCGTTCATGGCGTATTGCGGGATGATAGAGATCTTCTCAAACCTGAACTTGTTCATCCTCCCCATGTCCCAGACAGGCAGCTCTTCGTTATCGAGGGTCACACGGCCCTCGACGAATCTCAGGGGCGGAGTCAAGCGGATCAGGCTGTTGGCCAGCGTGGTCTTGCCGCAGCCCGATTCGCCCGCCAGCCCCATGATTTCCCCACCCTCGATGGTGAAGGTTGCGCCCTCCAGGGCCTTGACATCCCCATGCAGGGTTTGGTAGTAGACTCTGAGGTTTTCCACTTGTAAACCCATGGCTTCACATCTCCCTGAGCTTGGGGTTGAAGACCTCGTCCAGTCCAACGTTCATGACGTATAACGCCCCAACGATGGCCGTGATCGCCAGGCCCGGTGGAACAAACCACCACCACGAACCAAGCTGAAGAGCGCCCCAGAGCACCGCAATCTGCATCATCAGCCCCAGCGAAACCGCGTTTGTCGGGCCCAGTCCGATGAAATCCAGTGTGGCCGCATTCAGGATCGCTCCGCCAAACTGGAGGATGAAGGTCATAACCAGATAGGACATCATATTCGGCGCGATTTCCGTGAAGATAATCTTTGATGACTTCATCCCGCTCATCCTGGCGAGATCAACGAACTCTCTGGTGCGCAGGGAAAAGGTCTGGGCCCGGATGGCTCTCGCTGCCCAGGGCCAGGCTGTAAACCCAATGAAGATGCACTCCATGAGAATGCTTCGGACCTCAAGATAGGCCGCAATAATGAGGAGCACCGCCAGCGTTGGAATGACCAGGATGATGTTGGTGAGGGCATTGAGTATTTCATCCACAATGCCACCGCGATAGCCGGCAGTGAATCCAACCAGCACTCCTATGACGGTGCCAAGTCCTCCGCCGATGATTCCGATGAGAAAGGTCGCCCGGAGGCCATGCACAAACTGTGCGAAAACATCCTGTCCGAAAAATGTCGTCCCGAACCAGTATTCGGACGATGGCGGTTCAGCACCACCAGGATTCACGTAGGCAAATGGTTTGTTGTGCGTGAGCGCTGGGCCAATGAATGAGAGGACAAGGAAGAAAAGGACGATGATTAACCCAATCCGCAGTTTCTTGTTTCTCAGAGCAAAATAGAGGACCTCGTTTATCTTTTTATCTTTCTTCATGCTGTTTCACCCGTCATGCCTCTTCGCGTTCTTGGATCAAAGATGACGTAAGCGATGTCAATAGCAAAGTTGGCAATCAACACGCCGAGGATGATGAAGAGAAAGCACCCCTGGATGAGGAAGTAATCCTGATTCTGAATAGCGGCCAGAAGCAGGTAGCCAATTCCGGGGTATGAAAACACGACCTCTGTTACCAGAGCGCCAGCAACGATAACACCCAGGTCAAGCGACAGGCCGGTGATCTGAGGAAGGATGGCGTTTCTGAAGGCATACTTTCGGACCAGTTTTCTGGGCGCTCCGAGGGCTTCGAGGTAGTGGGAATAATCCGCCTCAAGCTCGTAAATGATCATATTCCTCATCCCAATCGCCCAACCACCAAACTTCACCAGGAAGAGGGAGGCAAAGGGTAAGAACCAGTGCTTCAGGACGCTCCAGATGAAGGCCCACGAGAGATGGGGCACCATCGCAAAGCTATACGCACCGGCAATGGGGAAAATGTCCAGGACAATCCCAAAAAACCAGGCGAGCAAGATACCGAGCCACATGTATGGAGACGCCGTGAGGATGTACCCGATTGGCAAAATGGTATTGTCAAGCCACTTGGATCGCGCCGCGTAAGCACCGAATTTGTTGCCCGCGTACCAGCTCAGCAGGATCGAGGGAATCAGAAGAAAGAGGTCATAGGGCACGGCCCGCATGAGTACCTTGGCCACAGGCGTCGGAAACATATACACGCTGATCCCAAGGTCACCATGGAACAGGGCGACCCAGAAGTTGAGGTACTGCCGCCAGATGGGGAGATCCAATCCAAAGGCTCTGGTGTAATAACCGCGCATCACCTCAAGAGCCTCAGCGTGCAGTGCGGCCCTCGACAACATCGTCTGAACAGGATTGCCGGGCATGAAGCGCGGGATCAACCAGTCTATGGTCACCGCAAGGAAGAACGTGAAGATGTAAATGAGGAGCTTTCTCCCAAAATAGCGTCTCATTCTAACTCCTCCCTACTACGGGAAGGCTACAAGAACACCGCCCCTCCCGCAGACTCAGAAGGAGGGGCGGTGGTTGAACAGTCTTACCGTACCAGCTCCACCCTGTTTACTCAGCCAGCTCCAGCTCGATGAGCGTCAGGAGACCACCCATTGAGAAGTACGGATGCCAGGTGCAGGGAAGGCGGCTGGGATCGTTGTTTCCGTCTGTCGGCCAGTTCGTCCAGACCGCGTTGCTGTACTGGGCCCACATGCCATTGTACCAAAGCGGAATCATGGGCATGTCCGTCAGCATTTTCTCTTGAATGGCTGAACAGGCGGCCTTCAGCCCCTCCTCATCATCCATGGGAATCGCGGCCATTGCATCCACCAGATCGAACATCTCCTGGTCGTCGTACCGGCCAAAGTTGCCGCTGCCCATGATCTCTTTGATCGGGTGGTTGAACAAGAGGTTATACACCGTCCAGGGGGTGTTGCTCAGGTCTGCCCAGTTGTTCAGCGTCATGTCGAACGTGCCGTCAGTGAGGGCAGTGTTCCACGCGCCATAGTCCGGGGTTGCAGCCTGGATGTTGATCCCTGCCTCCTGAGCGCTGTTGGCGATGACCGCGATGGCCTCCATCCAGTCTGTCCATCCGAACGGGCAAGTAACCTCCAGTTCAATCGCTGAGCCATCCGGCGCTGTGTAGAAGCCATCGGCGCCCTTCGTGTATCCGGCTTCTTCCAGGATGGCTGCAGTTTGGGCTGGATCATAGGTGAAGCCCAACCTATCAACCACATCCTGGTCTACGTACTGGCTCAGGGTAGGCAGAAGAGCGGTCGGACTGGCAGCCTTGACCAGGTTGGCGTAGGCGACGTTGACGATGTCGTCGACCTTAATGGCGAAGGCAAGCGCCCTTCTGAAAGCCGGATCGTCCATCGGCGGTTTCGTCGTATTTAAGAACAAAACAGCCGTATTGGCAGAGAGCATGTACGGGGGTCCATCAAAGTACGTCGTCACGTAGCCCTTCTCTGACAGCGTGGCGATGCCCGGCAGGAAGTTGTTGCTCAGGTCGAGTTCGCCCTTGACCACCGCACCGAGAGCAACGTTGTTGCTGGCAAAGCGGATGTCAACGATCCACTTGGGAGCGGGCTTGCCGAACACGGCGATTCCCCACCAGTCCTCGTTTCTCACCCACACGTTTCTGTCTTCGCTGTGGGCCGAATACATGTAGGAACCCGAGCCGACAGGATTCTCATTGGCTCCGCTGGTGACCTCCTCTTCCGTTCTGTCTTCCCAAAGGTGCTTGGGGACGATGGCGTCATGCCAGAGGGCGTTGTCCCACTGCTGGTAGAGGGGATCGACGAAGTCGAACTGCAGGTTGAGATCATCAACCACCGTGATGCTGTCTAGCCCCATCACCGTCCACGCGTTGGCAATCTGGAGCGCAGCGAACTTCTGGCCCAGTTCGTAGGTGAAGGCAACGTCGGCAGCGGTCAGCGGTTGGCCATCCTGCCAGGTGAGGCCCTCCCTGAGCTTCACCTCATAGGTATCGGCATCGCTCCACTGCCCACTCTCCGCGAGCAAGGGGGTCAACTCACCGGTCAGCGGGGAGAACATGAACAGCGTTTCATAGATCAGCCCAACCGTTGCCGATGTGTTTGCCTTGCTCCAGGTGATGAAGGGGTTCCAGTCTGATGGTGGCCCCCACGCTGCTCCGCTGATGTACAGGGTTTCATTGCGGGGGTAAGCGACCACGGCGGGTTCCGGTGTGACCTCGACGATGACCTCTTTCTCGACTTCGACCTCGACGGTCTCCTTGACGACCTTCTCGACCGGCACCTCCTTCTCGACCACCACGGTCTCGACCACCGGCTTCTCGACGACCTTTTCCTTCTCGACGACCACGGTCTGGACTACCGGCTTCTCGACCACCACCTCCTTCTCGACGATCTCTGGCGTCGGTGTAGCACAGGCTGAGAGCACCAGACTCAAAGCCATCACAAGACTCGTAAAGAGCAAAACTGACTTACGCATTTCTCTTTCCTCCTTGACTTTGTGTGAATTGTCTGGTAAACTATGCCCCATGCGGACTTTGCTCCGCACAGGTCCGGCATACAGGTCTTCCCTCTTTACTATGCCAGTTGGGGGTGAAGACCTGTATGCATCTTCCTTCCCTTTGCTTCAAATTTGCTCACCACCTCCTTTCCTCACGGCCGACTCAAGTCGGAGCCACAAGAGGCCCTGATCACCAGCTCCGTGGGCAAGACAATCCTCTGAGCAGGGGTCTCTTCTTCCGATGAGCCTCCCAGCACGCTCAGCATCACCTCTACCGCCATAGAGCCCATGCGCTCAATCGGCTGACGCACGGTCGTCAGCGCCGGCTCAATCGCCGAGGCGATAGGAATGTCATCGAAGCTGACCAGAGCGATGTCCTGGGGAACCTGCCGACCCGCTTGACGAAGCGCTTTCAGTGCACCGATGGCCATCATGTCGCTGGCGACGAAGACCGCGCTGGGGGAGAAGGGTAGCAACCGTTGCATGGCCACCATACCGCTGGCCTCAGTATAGTCCCCCCCCATAATCAGTTCCTCCTCCACGGGAATACCGCGTGCTTCCAGTGCTTGACGGTAGCCGCTCAGACGATCTTGCCCGTGGATCATGTCCAACCGGCCGGTAATGGTCGCGATGCGCCGATGTCCCAGACGGATCAGGTGCTCCACTGCCATCCGTGCCCCGTTGACATTGTCAGCGTCCACGTAATGCACCGGCCTGTTGGGATAACGCCCCACGGAGACGAAGGGAATCTGGTCGCGCAGCAAGTTGGGGACGAGGGGATCGTCTAGCGAGGCCGAAGCCACGATGGCCCCATCCAGGTAGCCACTGCGCAGGATGCGCTGATATATCTCCTGCCGGTCAGCGTGGGCAGTGAACAAGGAGAGCATCAATTGATACTGGTGGGAGTTACAGGCATCGGTGGCACCTCGCACCAAAAGGGAGAAGAAGGGGTCAGTGAAAAGCGTCGTCACCGCTTCGGGGATGATCATGCCGATGATATGGGTGCGGTTGGTGACCAGACTGCGAGCGGCGGCGTGGGGTTGATAGCCCACCTGGCGGATGACCTGCCAGACCTGTTCCCGCACCTCGGGGCGGACATTGGGGTGATCGTTGACGACCCGGGAAACTGTAGAGCGGGAGACGCCAGCTAATTTGGCGACTTCTTCGAGGGTAGGCGACATCGGCTGCTCCTGGAAGCGCTCCCAACAAAATCCCAGAAAAAAAGCCGAGGTTCGTGCAAAAGAGGGTATTTTAAGCTGTTTTTTGGGAGCGCTCTCAACAATATTATACCAAAAACCAAAGGTTTTGTCAACCCCCAATTTTCGCTGCTTTTCTTTTTTGCCAAGATAAGGTATAATCTACGGCGCTGGTGACTGCTCACGCTGCAGCAGAGCGGGCTCCCACGCCCGCGACTCTTGCCTGCGACATCCAGCAGCGTGGGAGCCGCCTCTGCTTATCTCATCAACCGGAGTTGACATGACAACCATTTTCCCCTTCACAGCCATCGTCGGCCAGGAAAAAATGAAGATGGCTCTCATCCTAAACGCCATCAGTCCCCAAATCGGCGGGGTGCTGATCCGTGGCGAACGGGGCACGGCCAAATCTACCGCAGCCCGGGCCCTGGCCGCCCTGTTGCCAGAGATCGAGGTGGTGGCCGATTGCCCCTTCAACTGCAACCCTGAGCAGCCAGAGACCCTCTGCGATGACTGCCGCGAGCGAGTCGAGCGCGGTGAGGAGCTGCCCGTCACCTATTGCAGAACCCGCTTCGTAGACCTGCCTGTCAGCGCCACCGAGGACCGGGTGGTAGGCACCCTGGACATCGAATTGGCCATCAAGCGCGGCGAGCGCCACTTCGAGCCGGGGGTGCTGGCTGCTGCCAATCGCGGCTTACTTTATGTAGATGAGGTCAACCTGCTCGATGACCACGTCGTTGATCTGCTGCTGGACTCGGCAGCCATGGGCGTGAACGTGGTGGAACGAGAGGGCATCTCCTTCTCCCACCCTGCCCGCTTCATTCTGGTAGGCACCATGAACCCTGAGGAGGGGGAGCTGCGGCCGCAATTGCTGGACCGCTTCGCCCTCTGCGTGGAGATCAAAGGCATCGCCGATCCCAAAGCCCGGGTGGATATCCTGGAGCGCTGCGTCCAGTTCGAACAAGACCCTGAGGGATTTCGGGAGGAATGGGAACCGTACGAGGAGCAACTCTCGTGTGAGATTGCCAGGGCCAGAGAGCTCTTGCCAGAGGTTGGATATGACTCGATGGATCTACTGGTCATCGCCGAGCTGATGGCGAATCTGTCGGTGGACGGGCATCGGGCAGACATCGTGATTCTCAAGACCGCCCTGGCCCACGCCGCCTTCGCCGGGCGACGTCGGATCAACGAGGCTGATATCCTGGCCGCTGCCGAGCTAGCCCTGCCTCACCGCCTGAAGAGGCAACCTTTCCAGGAAGCGGAGACGAAGCTTCAAGACCTGAAGGAGAAGTTGACCCAGGTGACAACGGAGCACGCTCACGACGACACGGCTTCCTTCACAGAGAGCGTCCCTGGGCAGATCAAAGATAACCCACAGGATGCTCCTCCGGTCACTGACGTCAATATGACCACACCGCTCAAGGGCCACCAGGCAGATCCTGTGCCCCTCTCCTACATCCGGCAGGCAGACATGCCCGTGTCCATCGGGCCAACGTTTAAGCCCAAGCGCGTGGAGACCCCGCTGGACCGGCTGACCAGAAACAGCGCCGGCAAGCGCAGTTTCACCAAGACCGAGCGTAAGCGGGGACGCTACGTCCAGAGCCGTCCGGCCAACGGGCAGAGTAACGACATCGCCTTCGATGCCACCCTGCGATACGCGGCCCCTCATCAAATCCACCGACAGAGCGGCAGTCTGGCACTGGCCATCGCCGATGAGGATTTGCAACGCAAGGTGCGGGTGCGGCGGGCCGCCAACCTCATCCTCTTCGTGGTTGACGCCAGTTGGTCCATGGCCGCCGCAGAGCGCATGGTGGCCACCAAAGGGGCCATCATGTCCCTCCTCGACGATGCCTACCAACGTCGTGACCAGGTGGGGCTGGTCGTTTTCCAAAAAGACGACGCCAGGCTGGTCCTGTCCCCTACCTCCAGCGTGGAGCTGGCCCAGAAAGCCCTTCAGGACATCCCCGTCGGCGGCAAGACGCCGCTCTCCAGCGGGCTCCTCCTGGCTTATCGCGTGTGCGATAGGGAGCTTCGCCGCAATCCCGAAGTGATGCCGCTGATGATCCTGCTGACCGACGGAGCGGGCAACGTCTCCATGACCGACCTTCCGGCCCAGGATGAAGCGCTAAAAATGGCCGCCTTCATCAAGCACCGCCACATCCGCTCAGTGGTCATCAACATGGAACATTCCTCTTTTGATCGCGGTCTGGCCCAGGACCTGGCCGATGCCCTGGGCGGTCCCTGCTACACTTTGCAGGCGCTCAAGGCCGAGGCGCTCTATCAGACCGTGCGGGGGGAGTTGAAAGGGGTTTAGAACAGGGATGAGCAGGATTCACGGATTCGACCCTACCAGTCCGCTAAATCCTACCGGTCCGTTGTTCCTCTGACGCTCGCCTGACGAATAATTGACGCCCATGTGGTATAATAAGGTCAGCAAAACAAAAAAGGATTTTGCTAACCTCCAAAGTGGGACTAGGGTCTGGTCAACCCTAGTCCTGTGTTTTTGTAGGCAACCCGGTACACCCAGAAGAGGGCTCAGGTTAATCCCTGAGCCCTCTTTTTCACCTGGGCCACGCCGTCCAGAACAAACCGATACATTCTAATCAAGGGTCAGCCTTCTCACGATGCCTGTTTCCGCTAGCTCCCTGGTCACACCAAGAGCGGTCAAAAGAGGGAAGATAACCACCAGGGCCAAAATGGGGATCCAGGAAAGAAGCGTGGTGATGGTCCCCAAGAGGGTGAACAGGCTGACGGCGAAGATAACCGGTATCCACTGCTCGTAGGGCCTCACCACTTTTTCCACCAGTTCCACCAGCGCCTTTTCAAACTGATCCCTGAATTCGGCAGTGATAGCTTCCCTTTCGACGCTCGAAAGCCGTTCACCAGCCTCCTTTTCCATTTCATCCAGCACCCGCTCAAGCTGGCGCCTGAATTCGGCCATAACGGCTTCTGACTGAGCTGCGGGCAAGCGGCTAACGATGTCCTTCTCCATTTCATCCATCACTCCCTCAAGCTGCCCCCTGAATTGGATCACGGCAGTCTGCCCCAGGTCTTCTGGTAGCAATTCAATCACCTCTTTCTCCATCCTTTCCACAAGCACCTCGACGAGGGCAGGTGGAATCGAGAAGCCTTCCCTTCTGATCTCGGCCGCGTAGCCAAAGTAGAAGCTTCCGCACGCCACGATGAGGAGTGCCGTGAGCAAGATGGACTGGCTCTGGGAGATGGGCTTCACGGAAAAGCGCAGGCGATCATTGAGTTCCCCGGCCACTCTTTGGGCATAGAGGAGCGAGGCGACGAAGTACACGGCCATCAGCAGGCCCCCGTTTGCCTCCAGCCCCCAGCCCATGAGCATCGCCAGAGCTGAGAGGCCAAAAACGCCGAAGCTGGCCCACAGGGGACGAACCAGGGCCGCGACCAGGCCGGCTGTTATGGCAACCGCCCCCATAGCCAGAAAAAAGCGGAGAGCGAGTCCCACGATCTCCCTGGATGGGAAGAGAATGAGCTCGTATGCTTGGCCGATCCGCTCACACACATCGCCGAAGTAATAGCTTGTGGCGATGAGCAGAACAGCGGAAAACGCAATCTTTAGCTCCTTACTCATTCTATCGCTCCCACCTCCCTCAGATACCGCTCTATCCTGGCCACGAACCTCTCGGCATCGGCGATGATGGTCTCGGTGAACTCTTCGGCTGGCATAAACCACAACTCGTAATCGCTCAACTCTCGCGCATCTCTGGCAGCGCTGTAGATGTCGCTGTACCCCACTTCGATGATGCTGGGCTTGATGAAGAATTGTCTAAAGGCCGATTGTACACCCGAATGCTTGGAGCGCTTGATGCCCTCGGAGAACAACGTAGCTGATGCAGCGTAGAAGATGGCATAGTAAGCGCGAGTGAGGGCGACTTTGTATTTGCCATTGGCGAAAAGCAGCCTCGCTGTCTCCACCTCCTCGTGGCTTCTCGTCAAATAGGCAGCTATAACTCGCTTTCTTTCCTCTTCCACAGTTCCACTCCTTCGGCCTGCACACTCTCGAAAAATGGTGTGCGCAACTCCTGCAAGTTTCGATAGTGGGTTTGGGTTACCGCCTTGGGGGAGATATTTACGTCGTAATCCAGCGAGACCCTTGATCCTATGAAGCTGACCTCTCGATGGAAATGCCACCCATCGCCCTCGACCACCACCAACACGTCCAGATCCGACTCCTCGTCGAAGTCGCCTCGCACCTTGGAGCCGAAGAGCATGACCAGCATGACCTCGTCGGCGTAATCCTCCCGCAATTTTGTAACAAACTCTGATAAGGCTGCCCTCTCTCGCCCGGTTAGGTATTTAAGTCCAGCCAGTTTCTCTTGCTTAACTACGCTTTGCATTGCTGCTCTCCTCTACGGAAGCTCCAATACCTCCCTGTACCCCTGCATGTCCATAAACCCATGTCCGGAGATGTTGAAGGCGATGGTTTTGCTCTCGCCAGCTTCCTTGCACCTCAGAGCCTCGTCAATGGCGCAGGCAATACTGTAGGCTGATTCGGGTGAGTATATTGTACCAGCGACGGGTCAACTCCTCCACTCTCAGGTTGACTTGTCTTCTCTTTGTTACAGTCTCCTTCCTTGGTGAGTTAAGGCGACGCTGCGC
>CAZQDO010000167.1:0-11275 GCA_964592085.1 uncultured Anaerolineae bacterium
CAGGTAGCCCGTGACCGGTTCGAGGCCCACCACGGTTTCACCATCGAGTTGCAGTCTCAATCTGAACACCCCGTGCGTGCTGGGGTGCTGGGGGCCTAAGTTGAGTGCGATCGTCTCTGTTCTTAGCATGTGTTGTCCAGTTGACTTATCATTCATGGCTCTGGGATGTCAAGGTCTTTGCAGATCTTGATTGCGAGTTTGTTTACGATCTCCCTGTGACGTGGCACGGAGGTTGTTCTTCTGTTGACAGGATTCCAGTAGATTGAGTGGCGGGAGCCTTCACGCAAGAATTCGCAACCGTGCTGCTTAAGGTGTTTCAGCAATGCACGGCGCTTCATTACACCGCTACCAACAGCTCTTCACGAATGACTTGCTTGCCCACGACCTCACGGCGTGCTAACTCACGGTTAGTCTCAATAATCAGTTGCACAGCCTCTCTCAAGTTCTCGCGTGTCTCCTCCAGTGTCCTTCCTTGAGTGTTTGCGCCGGACAACTCCTCGACATACCCAATCCACCATTCGCCCACCTGTTCAAATACTGCAGTAAACTTGTTCTCCATTTTCACCTCTTCCAATCAGAATCACCAGTCCGGCCCCGTAGGTCGCGTGGGCTTCAACTCCTCAAAGGTGTAGGTGCGATTCTCGAAATCCTTGCGCAGCGGGTGGCCAGGGAAACCCTCCCAAAGCACGATGCGCTTGAGATTGGGGTGGCTCTCGAAGCGAATGCCCATCAGATCGTATGCCTCGCGCTCCTGGAAGTTGGCCCCCCGCCACAAGGGAGTCACCGAGGGAACTGTTGGGTTCTTCTTGTCCTCAATGTAGGCCTTCAACACGAAAGGTGCAGTCGTCCGATCCTTGATGGACCACAGGTGATAAACCACCTCGAACCGCTCTGGCTGGTCCACGGCGGTCAGCAAGGCCAGATAATCCAGCCCGCACTCATCTCGCAGAAACCGTGCCACCTCGGCCACCGCCTCTGGTTTGATGGCTACCGTGAAATCAATCAGTTCCGGTATCTCAACGATATTCTCAGAGAATTTCTCCCTGATCCCGCTCAGAATCTCCTCATTCGTCACTTCGTTCCCTCACTGTGTACTCGTTACTCGTTGCCCATTACTCGCTACTACTTTTTGTACCACGACACCGTTTTTATGGACTGCTTCATCACCATGTCGTGTATTGTCATGAACCCCTGAATCAGGGCCTCGGGGCGTGGGGGACAGCCTGGCACATAGACGTCCACCGGCAGGATTTCATTGGCTCCTTGTAGCACGGCATAGGAGGGAAAAGGACCGCCCGATATGGCGCAATTGCCCATCGCGAGAACATATTTTGGTTCTGGCATCTGGTTGTAGATGCGCAGCACCTGAGGAGCCATCTTGTGGGTGACGGTGCCAGCCACGATCATCAAGTCGGCCTGCCTGGGCGAGGCACGCATGATCTCCATGCCGAAGCGGCCCATGTCGTAGCGAGCCATTCCCGCTGAGATCATCTCAAAGGCACAGCAGGCCAACCCAAAACTCACCGGCCACATGCTCGACTTGCGCCCCCAGTTGTAGATCTTGTCTACCGTGGTGAGAAAGATATTGCGTTTGAGCTGCTCTTCAATCAATTCTTCTTCAGACATAGCTACACCCACTCCAGTGCGCGCTTCCGCCAGGCGTAGATCAGGCCGCCGACCAGGATGGCCAAGAATATGAACATCTCCACCAGGGCGAAGAGTCCCAACCTATTGTATGCAACTGCCCAGGGGAGAAGAAAAACGGTCTCGACATCGAAGATGACAAAGACGAGGGCATAGATATAGTACTGCACCCTGAATTGCACCCACGTCTCACCGACGGTTTCGAGACCACATTCGTAGGTAGAAGATTTAACGGGGTTTGGCTTCTTGGGGCGGATAAGAAAAGCTAAGGCTAAGGCAATAATGGGGAAAGCAATGGCAATGACGACAAAGATACCGATGAAGACATACGGGGTCAACAAAGCCCTAACTCCTTCGTTGATGCTGTCACAAACGCGGACTATTATAACATACTTCGACCAAAAGGGCAAGCACAACTGGGCGCAAACGGGCGATATTATAGCACACTTCTCGTAAATGCGCAAACGCGCAATGACGGAAAAGTGACTCCTGACGAAAGATGTGGTATAATTAACGTGAAGCGTGAAGGCGTGTTTCGCGTTCCGTATCGGAAGAAAGGATGATCCAGGTTTGCGCGTTCACTCAACCAGCGATATAAGCGAAAATGAATGGAACTCTTTCGTGGCCGCATCTCCCAGGGGACACGTTCTGCAATCGAGCCAGTGGGGGCAATTGAAGGAGAGGTTCGGCTGGCAGGTCGCTCGCGTGGGCATCAAGGACGGAGGCCAATGGCTGGCCGGCGCCCAGGTACTCTTCCGTCCCCTCGGCCCATGGACTATCGCCTATGTGCCCAAAGGGCCCGTCACAGACTGGGCCGATGGAGAGGTGACCCAGACTTTGCTGGAGGCCCTGCACCAGCTTTGCCGCCAGCGCCGCGCTATCCTGCTCAAGATCGAGCCCGATCTGGCCGAAGGCTCCACACTGGTCCAGAAGCTCACGGCGTTAGGCTTTCGCGCCAGCCCGCAGACCATCCAGCCTCGATGCACCATCTTGCTCGATCTGACCCCGGACCCTGAGGATATTCTGGCCCGCATGAAGTCCAAGACCCGCTACAACATTCGGCTGGCGGCGCGCAAAGGGGTTATGGTACGCGAGGGTACGGCCGATGACCTGCCTGGCTTCTACCACTTGATGCGGATTACGGGCCAGCGCGATGGCTTCGGCATTCACAGCCAGTCGTATTACGAGACGGCTCACCAGCTTTTCGTACCCCAGGGCCTCGTCAGACTCTTCCTGGCGACTTTTGAAGACCAGGTTTTGGGTGGCATCGTGGCTTTCGCTTTCGGCCAGAGAGCCTGGTACATGTACGGAGCCTCGTCGGACGAACACCGCAATCTCATGCCCAACTACCTCTTGCAGTGGGAGGCCATCCAATGGGCCAAAGAGCGCGGCTGCCTGATCTACGATCTGTGGGGCATCCCCGATGAAGACGAGGAGGTGCTGGAGAGGGAGTTCACGAAACGCAGCGATGGTCTGTGGGGAGTCTATCGCTTCAAGCGGGGCTTTGGTGGCCAGGTAGTACACTACCTGGGTGCTTATGACTACGTTTATTCACCATGGCTGTACCGGCTTTACAATAAGTTAGTGACTTGGCGAGCCAGACCAGGATAGAGAGAGTGCGAGTAACTGAAGTAACGGAACCTGACCTTTGGAACGAGGCCCTGCTCAAGCTGCCCTATAACCACGTATTGCAATCCTACGAGTGGGGCCAGTTCAAAGCCAAATACGGATGGGCGCCCCTACGCCTCATCTTCGAGGAGGGTGGCTCGATACGGGCCGCCGCCTCCGTCCTGCGACGCCCATTGCCCCATCTCCCGCTCTGCATCATGTACGTGCCCAAAGGGCCGGCTCTCGACTACAGCGATGAAAAGCTGCTGCAGCACGTCTTAGCCACCCTGGAAGACGTAGCCAGGCGTTATCGCGCCATATTCATCAAGATAGACCCCGACGTCTGCCTGGAAGACGCCAGTCCTCCGGCTGATCAAGTCATCACCACCCTGGAGAATCGGGGCTGGCGGCTCTCCTCCGAGCAGATCCAGTTCCGCAACACCATTCTCATTGACCCGACGCAGGAAGAGAACGAGCTACTGAAAGCCATGAAGTCCAAGACCCGTTACAACGTCCGCCTGGCTGGGCGGCGAGGGGTCGAGGTACGCTTAGGGGGGCTGACCGATCTGCCCCTCTTTTATGACATGTACGTCGAGACCAGCACCCGGGACGAGTTCATTATCCGCCCCCTTGCTTATTATCGCGATGCCTGGCAGGCCTTCATGGAGGCCGATCTGGCCCACCTCTTCATTGCCGAGTACGAGGACCAGCCCCTGGCCGGCCTCATCCTCTTCCGCTTTGGAAACAGAGTCTGGTACATGTACGGCGCTTCGCGAGATCTGCACCGCAACCTGATGCCCAACCACTTCTTGCAATGGGAAGCCATCCGCTGGGCCAAGACCCAGGGCTGCACGGTGTATGACATGTGGGGCGCGCCTGACGTCCTCGACGAATCGGATCCGTTGTGGGGAGTTTACAGGTTCAAAGAGGGCTTTGGGGGCCAATTCGTGCACCACATTGGGGCCTATGATTACGCCGTCTCGCGCTCCCTATACCAGCTTTACACCGTGACGGTGCCTGGTTACCTGGAGATATTGCGAAAAATCAATAGAAAAGTGAGGAAAAAATACAAAACAAAGTGATCAGTGACGAGTTTTCCCCATTTTACAAACAGGCCGTATCTAAACGAGCCTTTTTGTATTATTATATATGAGAGACGGATTGACAATGCGATCTGGGAGTCAATCACGTGGCGCTTCACACAAAATTCATGGCAGTTTCACCATAACTTCACCCATGATTTGGGTCAGGAGTGATATAATTCAATGGGGTCTAGTGCATCCTCACCATTTCATTCGGAATCTATGCATCATCGAAGCGTTTAGAATCGGGGGCAGCCGGTGGAGGGTGATAGAAAACGGGGGCCAGGATGTTATATCAACTAGATGCATTCATGAGAATGAGTATGGACGTAGGCAACACCTGGGCAGACTGGCTGGTCCGAGCGCGGGCGACCAAAGCTAGCAAGCGGATTTTGCTTTGCCTGCTATGTGTTTGCCTGGGCATCGGCATGATAACTGTGCTCTGGACAAGGGGCCAACCCATCCAGCCGGCGCTGGCGCAACCTGACGAAGGAGCTGGCTACGCCGAAGCACATCTTGGGCCTGGCAAGCGGGTGCAGTTGCCGGCCATTGACCATGAAAATGGGTGGGAGACCTGGGTGCAGGTACAAAATGTAGGAACGGCAGACAGTGGGGTGGTCGTGTTTTTCTGGGGCGATTACTCAGGCAAGTGCCCGGCCAACGACCCAGGGCCTATCCGCGCGGCCTGTATTCGGGTGCCGGAGAACGCCGTCTGGACGCTAAAGTCTCACATCCCCCCCCGCGCCAAGTCTGCCATCCTCTATTCGGTGGCCACACTGGCCCTCGACGACGCCTGCGAAGCCGCTGGCGATGCGGTAGGCGACCCCAGTGAGTGGAAGATATGGGAGGACACTTACGCGGGCACGGGGGAACCTCTAGCAGTCGTCGTGCAACGCAAGGGCAGCAACGATTTCGGCACGGCTGTCTCCAGCTCTTACCCTGGTTTCAGCGAGTCTATGCAGGGAGAAGGCCCTCCCTATCAGTACTTCACTCCCTACGCCATGAAGCGATATCACCACTTGTACACAGAGATGGTTATCCAAAACAGCGGCGACCAATGTACCCCCGTGTCCATCTACTACAGGGAACAAGTCCCCTGCTACTTCGAGTGGATACAACAGATCGAGCAGTTGGCCCCGGGGGAATCCGTTCGGGTAAAACCTCCCGACGAGATAAACTGCGAATGGCTAGGGTCAGCGTATGTTCATGCCAATGAGCCGCTCAGCATTATCGTGGACCAGACCAGTTACTCCAAGTACTGTCCGTACTCAGAGGACCGGGGCACCTTGCTGACTTATTGGGCTCAGCCCTATAAACCCGCCGGTGACACGCTGCTCTATGCAGATCTTCTGTTCAGACAATGGAGTGGCTGGCAAACCGGCATCCAGGTGCAAAACCTGACCCAGGAATCTCTACCCACTTTCGTCACGGTGGAGTTCATGGACAACAGCGGTGGGAAGTTGACGTTCCTGGGCGATTGGGTATGCCCTAACGGCGCCGATACCTTCTTCCTGCCACCTATCACCGATTTGGGCTCCGACTATGTGGGGGCAGCCAACATCCAATCCCACAACCAGGTAGACTACCCCAGCGGGAAAGAGACCAACGGCCAACCCATTTCTGCCGTGGTGGACGTGAAGAAGACGTTGATCTACTCCGATGCCTCTAACAGTTGGATAACGGCCCTGCCAAGCGAGGTGCAGGGAGGAGCCTATAACGCCGATCCGCTGAGCGCCCATCACGGATGGAGGTACATTGCCCTTCCGCTAATAAGCAAAACAGATGAGGTGACCTCGACGATTGCCATCCGCAACAACTCCAACTGCAACCGAATCCAGCTCCGAATAAACATCCACGACGACACCGGAGACCGACACACCATCATGAGCAGCCTATGGTTAGGGCCTAAGCAGTTGTGGCTGGTGGATCTGGCCAACGTGGGCAGCGTTGCCTCCGGCTTCATCGGTGCAGGGATGGTGGAAGTCATCGGCGAGGAACAGTTGTGCGATACCAATGGCGATGGTCAGGTAGACCCAACGTTGGTCATGCCTACGGCTATCGTGCTAACCGAGGGCCAACCTGACGGCGACATCACCACGATCTACGATGGCATCCCGTTTTCCTACATGTACTCCCCTTGCTCCATCACCATCTCCGGCCAGGTCATTGACAAGACCACCCTGGATCCCATCCACAATGTTTCGATCAGCATTGATGACGCGGAGTACGATACCACAGATCCCACAGGCCACTACAGCTTTGAGTACTTCAAGACCACGGAGCCAGACGCCATCACCGTGGTGGCGTCGGCCACTGGCTACCTCACTGAGACTGTGACCCTGGAGGACATCGTCTGCGACGACCAGGTGGTCAACTTCACGCTGGCCCCGCTGTGCGACACCGTTGATGTGCACGGCTGGATCACCGACAGTGAGACCGGCTTGCCCATCGCGGACGCCAGCGTCTCCGCAGTAAACACCGTGGGCGCAGGGGCCGCCACCACAGGCGCGGATGGATATTACGACATCGAGCTGGCCTTCGATCCAGATGCCACCACCTGGGTCACCGCCTGGGCCGAGGGATACAACGGAGCGACGGACAGCGTGTTCATCCCCAATTGCTCCGAGGCGCAGGTAGACTTCGCGCTCCACCAGACCCCCAGGAGCCGCATCCTGCTCTACTACGGCAACGGTGGTGAGGACGAGGGCTACGCCGACGCTGTGGCCCTGTTCGAAAGCCTGGGCTACCTGGTGGACTACACCGCCGACTGGCCCGACGATCCAGACCTGGAGGAGTACAAAGTCATCTTCCTGCTGGAGCCGGGGAACGCCAACAATGACCCGACCAACGATGAATTCACGTTCGGCCAACTCGGCCAACTCGACCTGTTCTTGCGGGGCGGTGGCCGCCTCGTGGTCATGGCCGAGGCAGGAACAACCGTCAGCGTGGAGAACGCCCTGCTGAGCGCGCTCACCGGCTTCGATGTCCAGTTCGCCGCCACATCCATCTCGACCACTCTGGCCAACGACATCACGGTTGACCAGGTCACCGGCGACGTGGCGACGCTGGACTTCGACACCGCCACGGGCATCACGGTGGGCACGGGGGCGGATCCGGGTGAGTTGGCTGCCCTCAGCACCCCTCATCCCAATGCAGGGTCTATCGTCCTGGCGGCGGATACCCCGACCGGCGTGTCGCGCCTGTCGGCCGGCGGCTTTGCCGGCGACGTGGTGGCAATCAGCGATCTGGACTGGATGGACGATGCCTCGTTCATGGGCTACGTGACCGCTGGCGGCTACGTCTGGCCCGACTGGCCTGCCGACAACGAGAACCTGCTGCTGAACATTGTCGGGTTCTGAAGCAACCCTCATTACTGTAATAATCGGGATAGGGGGACGGCCTAGCCGCCCCCCTCCCACACCGCCGGATATGCGGGCCCGCATCCGGCGGTTCGGTGGCGCACAACAAAAGGTTCTGGCCAACCATCTGCCAGAACCTTCTTCGTTGCGAATGCCTGGGGATTTTGAGAAACCAGGTTTTTCCCCATCTTGGAGAAGTCAAAAGAATCAAATGATCTACTCTCCACCTCGCACCGGCCAGACATAGTAGCTGTCCTCCTTAGTCGCGGTGCCCGAGTTGCCGCGCTTGAGGTACACGCGCCACGCGCCGTCTGAGCTGCTCTCGCTCCTCGTACTCGACCAGTAGTAGTTCGACTGTACGCCGGAGAACGGATTACCTTCAGTCCACTGCCCTGTCCCCGCCGTATTGGGCAGCGCAGGATCAGCCACGCCATAATGCAGCAGGCTGTGCAATTCCCTCACGTTCGGCAGGCGCCAGTCACCAGCGCTGGAACCGTCTGCAAGTCCACATAGCCCGTTCGCCAAACCATTGGCGTTTGCCAAGGCGGTCGCCCAGGTTTTGGTTCCCCAGCAATTCGCATTCTTCAGCCAGATCAGCCCCGTCAGGTTGTCCGTCACCGTGCCGTCACTGTTGTCCGTGAAGCGCGGGCTGGGCCAAGCCACGTCTTTCTCCAGATCGCCATCATCACCCGTGGCATGCGAGGTTGTCTGCCCGGTCTTGGGCACACCTGCCCCGCCGCCACCAGCAAGCGTACCATCTACTCCGAAGATGTTCACCCCTTGGGCGACATTGCCGGCCACCAGGTCGGCATCCCCTTCCACCTTGCCTGAACCGTTGTGGTAGCCCAAGGCAATCGTCTGGTTAGTCGTCGTGGGAGTGATCGTCACCGCGAAGTTATTCGGCATGGTGCCAGTGAGCCCCGTGGCGCTGGCATTGGAAAAGGTCTTGCCAGCCAACACATCCCCCACTGTCGCATCTCCGGTGCACGCGGCAGCGGCGCCAGTACCCGTCTGCAATCCCCACTCTCCCGTAGTCAACCCCCAAAAGGTCTTGCCACTGGCCACCTCCTCTGTCGTGGCGCCATTGGCATCGTCCCTTGTCGGGGCCTTGGCCATGGTCTCATTCAGGGTATGCATCGTCCCCATCCCTGGTGCCACACCGGGTTCTGTAAACGTGCTCTGCGCCCCGTCCGCGCCGCTGTCCAGGCGGTTGTAGATGTCCTCCAGGGTGAACGAGTTGGTGGCCCCAGGCGCGGCGGGGGAATCCACATTCCCGGCCCACACGAACACTGCCGATGAGAGCAACACTCCCAACACAACTCCGACTCCGACTAGCATGTACTTGTTTCGCATTTTGAATCCCCCTTTTGATTTGTATGATTGTGAATGCTGTCAGTTTGGTTTGGTCCGTCGGTTCTTCTTCTGCGATCCACCTCCTTTCCAGTGCCACTTCACAAAACCGACCTTGGCTCCTCATGCGGCATCCGCCAGGGGCTCCGCTCCGCTAAAGCCCCTGGCTCAGTCACGAAGCCCCGTTGGGGCTAGATTTGATAGGCCGGAGGCCTTTGTAGGCTTAGCCCGACGGCTTCAGCCCCGGGCGGAGTGGCGACGGTAGGTCAACCTTTGGTTGCCTGAAACGGCTAGAGGATTCGCGTTCAGGCAACCAAAAACGCCAGTCTCAGGCACTCATGTCCAAGTCATGGAGCGCCTGAGACTGGCGTTGCGTATAGTCATTGGTCAGGCATGCAGAGTCGCCGCCGCTTTTCAGAGCATAGGGCTGAGATGTGGGATGTGGGAGATCGCGGCTGGCTCCTTTTCGGGATCAGTCTTTACAGCGGCCTAGATGTATCTCGACCGTCCTTTTTCCGGGACCGTCGTTATTGTAACGCAAGGTTGCCAACAATACAAATCATAACCTCTGTTTAGGCCGATTCTGACGGACACTGAAGGTTTTGAGGTTGTCTACGTTCAATCCCCGCCTGAATGGGCGGCTCAGCAGATGCACTTCGATGCGCCATCCTTGCGAAGGTTCAGCCCGGGAAAGCTCACTCAACCAGTGAGGAAAGCGTAACGGTTCATCGGTTGAGAACAGCCCAACACTCTCAGCTCCCGTCCCCGGGGGCGTAGCCAGCGAAGCCACCCTGCGAAAGCGCTGTCCTGAGCATGTCGAAGGGTCGCCCCAGAGACAGGGCCTCGAGCACTTTTCAGGAAAGCTCATTTGTCAGAACCGTGACTCATGCCGCTATTTCGCCACGATGTTCACCAGCCGCCCCGGCACGTAGATGACTTTCTTCACCCCCAAGCCCTCCAGGTGGCGCTGCGCGCCATCGCTGGCCAGGGCCATCTCCTTAGCCTTCTCCGCGTTAATGTCTACCGGCACCTCCAGCCGGTCCCGCAGCTTGCCATTGATCTGCACCACCAGGGTGATGACCTCCTCGGCAGCCAGCTCTTCGCTCCACACTGGCCAGCTCTGCTGGTGCACGCTGTAGGGCCGACCGGTGCGCGCCCACAACTCTTCGGATACGTGGGGACAGCAGGGCGCCAGCATCAGCAGCAAGCTCTCGACCGCTTCCTCCCAGGCATCGCTGCCGTAGATCGGCGTCTCCTTGGCCTTCGTCAGCGCGTTGGTCAGCTCCATCAGGCGGGCGATGATGGTGTTGAAGGCAAAGTCCTCCATGTCCTGCGTCACCGCCTGGATGGTCTGGTGCGTCTTCCGCCGCAGAGCGCCGACCTCATCCACGCTGGCCTCTTGCCGTTCCTCGCTTGCCGCTTCTTCGTCCACCACGCAATTCCACACCCGGTGCAGCCAGCGCACCACCCCCTCAATGCCCTGGGGGTCCCACGGCCCGCCCTGCTCCCAACGCCAGCCGAACATCAGGTAGGCCCGGACCGTGTCGGCGCCGTACCGCTCTACCAGGTCGTCGGGCAGGACGACGTTGCCGCGCGATTTGCTCATGCGCGCCCCGTCGGCGCCCAGGATGATGCCCTGGTTGCGCAAGGCCAGCATCGGCTCGTCGAAATCCACCAGCCCGATGTCCCGCATGACTTTGGTGAAGAAGCGCGTGTACAGCAGGTGCATCACGGCGTGCTCTGGCCCACCGGTGTACATGTCCACCGGCAGCCAGTAGCGGCCCGCCTCGGGGTCCCAGGGGCAATCGTCTCGATGCAGTGGCTCGCCCTCCTTGCGATAGGGGGTCACGTAGGCGTAGTGATACCACGAGGAGCACAGGAACGTGTCCATGGTGTCGGTCTCGCGCTCAGCGGGGCCGCCGCACTTCGGGCAGGTGGTGTATCGGAAGCCTTCGTGGAACTTGAGGGGCGATTCGCCCGTGGGCAGAAACTCGGCGTCCTCAGGCAACAGCACCGGCAGGTCTTCGTAGGGCACCGGCACGATCCCGCACTCGTCGCAGTAGACGATGGGAATGGGTGCGCCCCAGTACCGCTGACGGCTGATCAGCCAGTCGCGCAGCCGGTAGTTGACGGCGAACTCGCCTGTGCCCTGCTCCTCCAACCAAGCCGTCACCTTCTGCACCGCCACGTCGCCCGGCGTGCCGCTGAAGGGGCCGGAGTTGATCATGGTGG
>CAZQDO010000168.1:0-11258 GCA_964592085.1 uncultured Anaerolineae bacterium
GGGGTCCAGGGGGCGGGGGGGGGGGGGGGCGGGGGGGCGATGGTGTAAAAGTGAGAGTGAACGTTGTTGTGGGGGATGGCGATGGTGTCAAGGTGGGAGTAAAGGCTGCCGGGGAAGGTGGCGCAAGGACCAGGGCCATCAAACCGAGACAATAGCAGGGCAAGGTGAGGACAATGACGGCGAACAAAAACCCATAAGTCGTCCGCTGCTTTTCGGATAGATTCAGGTACCAATTGCGCAGTTCTTTCATCTGGACTCGGTTGAGTATGATAGCATTGATTGGGTCTATTGTCAAAAACGTGTATCCATTGAAGAGAAACAGTCCCCCTTGCATGTCAGCAGGGCTTCACACAAGCACTCGCATCAGGTTCTCTTGAAGGCTTCATAGATGCCGAAAGAGGGGACCTCGCAGTCCCCTCTTTGCTATCTTACTATCTCAATGGGCCTACCTGGGTTTTCTGAGGTAAAGGCCCTCTCATTCAGGAGGATCGCACCTTCCGCCAAATCACGTCCCTCACCAGCTTCGCCTCTTCCACCCGCAGGAGGGCGATCATCCCCAAATATGTAACCAACCCCACACCGCCTGCCCCGCCGACGATGACGAGCTTGCTCACCAGGGTGTCAGCACCGAGCGCTCCCTGTAGTCTGCCGAGGACGAGGTAAGTCACCCCTCCCATCACCAACGAAGCGAAAAGCGTCTTGATGACAAGAGGCATTATCCCATATCTGCCTAGCTCGCCCATGCGCCGCTGGAGGAGATCGAGCATGGTCAGGGCGTGTACGGTGAGTTGGGTAGAGTTGGCCAGGATCAGCCCGATCATGCCCAGGGGGCGGATCAGAGATAGGGCTACAATCAAATAGACCACCACCCCCAGCACTCCCACCAGGGCTGGAGTTAAAGTGTCCTTTCGGGCATAGAAAGCAAAGACCAGGGGCAGATCAATGGCGGCGAAGGTCAAGCCCAGCAGGTAATAGCGGAGGGCCAGGGCTGTGTAAGCGGTGTCATAGGCGTCGAAGTGGCCGTGCTGATAGATGAGAGCCACGACAGGTGTAGCCAGGATGAATAGGCCGATGGTGGCTGGGATGATGGCCAGTAGCACCATTTTGAGGCCCAGGGCAAGAGTGCCCAGGAAGTCTGACGTTTCACGTTTCACGTTTGACGTCGGATATTGCCGGCTGGTTGCTTCTGAGCCATATTGCGACAGAGTCGGCAGGATAGCCAGGGAGATGGCCGTTGATACCAGACCTATGGGAAACTGGATCAGCCGGGTGGCATAACGCATCCAGGCAATGCTCTCCCCTCCAATGCCCGAAGCCAGGCGGCGGTCAATGCCGATGCCTATCTGGCTGACAATCAGGCCCAGCACCACCGGCTGATAGAGGTCAAGGATGCGGCGCAAAGCCGGGTGAGAGAGGTTGAGAGAGAGGGTAAACCTGACATCGCGCAAATCCGGCAGTTGGATGGCCAGTTGCAGGATGGCTCCCAGCAAGACACCCATCGCCAGGCTGTAGATATTGATCTTGTCGGCCAACAGCAAGGTGCAGGTGATGAGCCCGGCGTTATAGATAGCAGCGCCGAAGGCCGGATAGGTGAACCGCTTCAATGTGTAGAGCAAGCCGGTGACTATGCCAGAGACGCCGAAGAAAAGCACCGCTGGCAGGATAGCGCGGATTAACCTGGTGGTCACCGCCTGCAACTGGGCGTCGAATCCACCACCTAAGAGCCGGGTCACCAAAGGAGCGAGAAGCTCCAGGAGGATAACGATAAGGCTGAGGATGGCAACCGCGAAGCTGAGGACTATGCTGAAAATACGCCAGAGTTCCCGGCGTTTCTCTGGCGAAGCGTAGTCGCTGAAGACGGGCACCAGAGCCGCGCTGAGCAGGCCACCGATGAGGAAGTCGTAGATCATGGTGGGCACTGTGGAAGCCACCTCGAAGGCACCGACCCAAGAGCTGGCTCCAAAGAGGTCAGCTATGGCGATGTCCCGTACCAGGCCCAACACTCGGCTGGCTGCGTTACCCAAAGAAAGGATGCCGGCGGCCTTGGCGACGCCTTCAGTGGCCGGGGGAACCTCTGCTGACTGGCCCGATGTCGTCATTCGCCTCCACCATAACGAGTCAGGATGGTCTCGACGATGTCCGTCGTCGAGCGGCCGGGCACCTGAGGCAGGATCTTCACCCGGATGCCGTGTTCGGCGATGACTTTCGCCTCAGGCAGGTCCTCGACGGCCCAATCCCCACCTTTGACGTAAACCTCAGGCCTCAACGCAGCCAACAGCTTCTTCGCTGTCCTCTCCTCGAAGATGACCACGTAGTCCACGCACTGCAGGGCCGCCAGCAGTTGTGCCCGCTCCTCCTGGGGCACGATGGGGCGCTTCTCGCCCTTAAGGAGTCGTGTCGAAGCGTCGCTGTTCAAGCCCACGATCAGAACATCGCCCAGCGCCTTCGCCCTTTGCAGGCAGTCCACGTGGCCCACGTGCAAGATGTCGAAGTGGCCGTTGGTGAGGACGATGGTCTTGCCATGGGCCCTGAGGTGCTCTCGAATGGGGAGTAACTCTTCCAGCGACAGGACATTTTTCAAAGCATTTGCGCCTTTTGCTCAACGACTGAGGGTTTTGCCAAAGGAGGCCCCGATGTTTCGCCCACGCAGCAGGAAATGCCGTATTACGGCAGCGTTCCCTCGAACACGGTGTTGCGGTAGCTGGGGCTTCCAGACCACCTACCTGTCACTCCCCCGATCACATAGAGCTTGCCGTTACTCGCTCCCACGGCCCCGGGGTACTCGCGGCAGTACGGCAAACTCGCCCGCGTCGTCCAGGTGTCTGTTGCCGGGTCATACTCCTCAACGGTGCCATAGCACACGGGACCACCACCTGGCCAGCCTGTCCCCCCAACGGCATAGATCTTGCCATTGGTCGCCGCTGCCACTCCGAGGGCGTCCCGGGCTGTGGGCATACTCACCCGTGTTGTCCAGGTGTCCGTTGCTGGATCATACTCTTCGACCGTGGCGACAGGATTCCCATCAGATCCGCCGATGGCGTAGACCTTGCCGTTGCTCGCCGTCGCCGCCCCGAGAGCACTGCGTGCTGTGGGCATATTCGCCCGCGTCGTCCAGGTGTCAGTCGCGGGGTCATACTCCTCGACCGTGGCGACCCGGCCACCAGCACCGGTTCCTCCGATGGCGTAGATCTTGCCGTTGCTTGTCGTCACCGCTAGACCAGACCGCGCCGTAGGCATACTCGTCCGCGTCGCCCAGGTATCCGTTGCCGGATCATACTCCTCGACCGTAGCAAGATAGTTAACGCCGTCGTATCCGCCGATGGCGTAGATCTTGCCGTTGGCCGCCGCTGCTCCCACGCCTGACCGTACTGTGGGCATACTCGTCCGCGTCGTCCAGGTATCCGTCGCCGGGTCATACTCCTCGACCGTGGCGACCCGACCAGAAGTGCCATATCCGCCGATGGCGTAGATCTTGCCGTTGGCTGCCTCCACGACCGCTGCGTAGCGCGCCGTGGGCATGTTGGCCCGCGTCGTCCAGATGATATCGCTAGGCCCTGTGGTCGTGGGTGTCGGGGTAGGTGTGCTGGTTGGCGTGGCCGTGGGCGCGGGAGTAGGCGAGTTGGTTGGCGTGGCTGTGGACGTGCCGGTTGGCGCAACTGTGGATGTGGGGGTAGCTGTCGGCGTCGGCGTTGGTACAGAGGGATCATAGTCTTTCAGACAAAGCGGTAGGTAGACCTGGAAGACCGATGGCTTTAGCGTCGCCGTTGGTGTTGACGTCCTGGTGGGGGTAGGAGTGACCGTCGGTGTTGGCGTCCTCGTAGGCGTACCTGTAGCCGTGGGCATTGATGTCTCAGTAGGCGTAGGAGTGGCTGTTGGTGTTGGGGTCTCAGTAGGCGTGTTAGTAGTCGTTGGTGTCGTCGGTGACGAAAAATCAACGATCAAACGGGGTGGATGAGGGCCCTCTTTTGTCGAGAAACTCCTCCAAGCGGAGTCAGTACCAGATTGTTCAGGACCACGGAGCATCATGCCCTGGTTCGCATAGGTACCATTCACCCACTCTTGGACCAGATCTCTTACATCCCACGAATGCCAGTCCCAAACCTGTTCCGCTTTTATAGACACCGTGTCATAAGATTCGCCGTAGCCAGGACTGTTGTTCCAGGTGACGCTGTCCTCAGACCACGTTTCTGTTATACGGCGAACAGCGACGTCGCGATAGCGGTCGAGATAATCGTACCAACCCACTAGATAAGCTTCAAACGTTGCGCTGTTGATCGTTGAGCCGGATGGGATGGTTGACAGATCGAACATCACCAGACTGCGAACAATCTCTCCATCAGGGTCTAGAGAATCGTCATAGCCTGCCCACATGTCTATTGTATTACCAAGGTTCAAGGTAGGGTAACCCTCAAACACGCAGGCATCGGCAATGGAATCAAACGTTGTGCTGGCCAGAGCTCCGTGCTGTGGCAAGGCCGGCTCAAGCGATGCGGTCTCGTGTCCTGGGGCAAGCGGACGCTCCTCAATCACCTTGCCATTAAGGAGTTGTGTCGGTGGAGAAGTCTGGTACTGTTGCATCCGCGTTTTGATGTCTAGCGCCGGTGGGCGTGCCGCTGTGGGTGTAGGTGGGTCGGCGTTGGCGCTGTAAAGGGGCAGCAGCGCGAGGCTCAGACAGATAGCCAACGTACCAATAACCAGCAAGCTCGTCATCCTCTTCATCGTCGGACTCCTCTCCTCGGGTTTATGCCTATTGTATCGCATAAGGGTCTAATGGTCAAACTTGACTCGCCTGGCCTTCACCAATTCTCGATGGCCCAGGCCAGATCCTCCGGGGTGGCGGTGGCGTTGCCCAGCTTGCGCACCACCAGGCCCGCCGCGTAGTTGGCCAGGTGCGCCGCCGAGAGGAGGTCGAGGCCGGCGGCCAGGGCCAGGGTTGCCACGGCGATGACGGTATCCCCGGCCCCCGTAACGTCGAACACCTCGCTGACGTTGGCGGCGGGGATGCGAGCGTAGGGCTGGCTGTGGCCCAGAAGCGACATCCCATCAGGCCCGCGAGTGATGAGAATGGCCTGGACTTCAAGCTCAGACAGCAGGTGTTTCTGAGCCTCTCGAAAATCACATTCGCTGGGGAGGGTCCGCCCCAGCACCGCCTCCGCCTCGCGCTGGTTGCATTTCACCAGGTCGAAGCCAGCGAACTTGTGGAGATTCCCCTGGGAGTCCACGGTAGCCAGCTTGCCGTGTTGGCGGGCCAATTTTAGTGCTGCCTCGATGACCGCTGCGCTGGCCACCCCTGTCCTGTAATCGGAGATCAACACGGCGTCAACTTGGGGAATGAGGGTCTCCAGGTGGGCCACGGTGGCTTGCTCGACCTCGCCAGCCACGGGATGGCGGACCAGGTGGTCAATGCGGGCCAACTGCTGGGGAAAGCGCAGACTCCCCAGGGCCACGATGCGAGTCTTTGTGGTGGTGGGGCGACCGGGATCGGTCACTACCATCGCTATATCAATACCTGCCTCCCTGAGCTTGGCCAACAGCGTCTGCCCTGGCTCGTCGTCTCCGATGACGCCCACCTGGTAGGCCATCCCGCCCAGGGCAGCGATATTATTGGAGGGATTGGCTGCCCCGCCGGGTACGTAGCGCCTCTCCGCGAACTCCAGCACCGGTATGGGCGCCTCCCGTGAGAGCCGGATGGCTCGCCCTGTGATGTACTCATCGAGGAAGATGTCGCCGATGACCAGGATGCGCTTGCCGGCTAGTTTGGGCAGTGATTGTAGGAGTTTGGCTTTATCCATGGTATCTGTCAACGGATATAGAAACGGATTAACGGATACGCCTCCGGCGAGGCGCGAAGCTATAGACCGTCAGATAATGTTTGTGACAAAATGGTCACAAAATAAGCGTGAAAATCGGGCAAAATGTCACATTCATTATCTGAACATCTATATCAGCTTTTAGGCACCCATAGGTATCTCTTGATGCGATCTTGCCAACCCTCAAGTTTCTTGGGTGGGAAGATGCGTTTGAATTCCAAGCGTTTACGCCCGAAGTTTAGCAACAAGCCGACGGGGAGACATGTGGCAGCCAGGTAAGTTATCACCTGAGCGATTTCCTCGTTAGTCAGCAGGTGAGAGAAGGCTTTCTCCTCCACCACGACTGCTTCTTCAACCAGGTGATCCAAATAGAGGAGTCCGACGGAAACGTCGTCAATGAAGATCTCAATGGGTTTTTCCTCTTCGAAAGAAAGACCGGCTTCGAGCATCTTCGCCGAGAGGGCTTTCTGGTAGACGATCTCCTTGTGACCTGGCCCCAGCTTGTTGTGCACCTCCATCGCCGCGCCGATGATCTTGTATGTAATGTGGCTGTAGGGAGCATCTTGCACTAAACCCATAGCATCCCCCTCCAATTGGCCTGAACGAGTACCTGTCAACGGATAGCCTTTGGCTCAGCGGATTAACGGATACTGCGCTGCCATCCGCTCCATCCGTTAATCCGTTATTTGATCCGTTGACAGACTTATTTTAGAATACCACACTTTCACCTTTTTGCCAAACGCTCCCGCACCACCAGCCATACGAATTTCGGCAGGGCCAACATTCTACGCCACCTCCACGGTTCGCGATAGAGCCGGTGCAGCCACTCCAGGCCCAGGCGCTGCAGCCAACGGGGGGCCCGCTTTGTCCGGCCAGAGATGAAATCGAAAGCGCCACCCACGCCCATCGCTACCGGCACCCCCAGCCTTTCCAGGTTGCGGGCGATCCATTTGTCCTGGGCAGGAGCACCGTAGGCCACGAAGAGGACATCCGGCTTCGCCCTCTGAATCAGGCCAACGATCTCATCCTCCTTCTCCAGGGCCGGCGAGCCGGCGTGGGTGCCGACAATCCTCAGGCCTGGGTACATCTCGCAGAGCCGGGCCGCCGTCGCCACGGCCACGCCAGGGGCAGCACCTAATAGAAACAGGCTGTGGCCCCTTTGGGCGGCCAAAGCTGCTATGCGCTGCACCGAGTCCGTTCCTGTCACCCGCTCCTGGAGGGGATGGCCGAGGAAGCGCGCCGCCCAGAGGAGGCCGACCCCGTCAGGCAGGGCCAAAGGAGAGGCGTTGAGAATGTTGCGGAAATCATCATCAGACTGGGCGGCAACGATGAACTCAGGATTGACGGTCACCACCTGGTGGGGGCTGCCGCTTTGGACGAAACCTTCGATGAGGGAGAGGGCCTGATCGTAATTGACGTTATCTGCCCGCACGCCGAGGATGTTAGATATTGGATATTGGATATTGGATATTGGAGGTTGGGAGTTGGTGTTGCCCTGCAAAAGCCTCTCTGCCGCCGCTAACACCATTTCCGGAGTGATCGCTTTCATGCAGGTCATGGCCTGGCAGCCCTCGCGCTGGCCCACCCTGTAGCCGACGTAGGAGCAGGGACTGCAGGGCAGGTCAGCACGCAAGACGATGTGGCGACCATCGCGAGGCCACGGCCCCCAGGCACGGTGATTGGAGGGTCCGAAGATGGCCACCAGTGGCGTGCCTACCGCTGCCGCCAGGTGCATCACGCCGGAATCAGCGCCGATGAAAAGGTCGCATCTCTTCAGGACAGCGGCCAATTGGCCCAGTGTGGTCTTCCCCTCCAGGTTCACGGCCTTCGAGCGCATCAGCGAGGCGACCTGAGAGACGCCATCGGCGGGGGTGCCCACCAGGACGATGCGCGCGTTGTGGCGCTCGGCCAGCGCGTCGGCCACGCGAGCGAATCCCTCCGCCGACCACCGCCGCGCCAGGCTGTAGCCTCCCGAACCAGGATGAATCGCCACCAGTGGACATTGGTCATTGGTCATTGGGATTTGGTCGTCCTCGCCGATGGTCATCTCCAGCGAGGTGTCCTCTGTCACCGCTCCGATGGTTCCCACCACGTCCAGCCAATACTCCACCTCGTGCCGGGCACCGAAGCCGCCATCGTGCGCTCGATGGGTGAGGAACCAACCCCTGCCGTTGTCCAGTCCGACCCGAACTTTGGCTCCGCTGGTCAGGGCCAGGGCTGCGTACTTCAGCGTTCCCCAACGGGTGGTGAGGTGGTGCAGGATGACCAGGCAGTCGTAGCGTTGGCGGCGCAGATGGCGAGCAAAGCGGACGAGAGCGGCCAGGGAGGACAGCCTGAGAGCATCAAGGGGCCTGTCGTACTGGAACTTGTCGAAGACGATGACCTCGTCCACCAGAGGCGATTGGGCCAGGACGGGCGCGGAGTTGGGGGGGACGAGGGCGTCGAGGCGAGCAGCAGGGAAGCTCTCCCGCAAGGCCCGCAGAGCCGGGGTGGCGGTGAGAACGTCGCCAATGTCGGACAGCTTGACAACCAAGATGGTCAGGTGGTCCTTGGTTAGGTGGTCAGGTGGTCCTTGGTCTGACGATTCGACCATCTAAACACTCTCCAGCACGCCCAGGGTCTCGCGGGCGCACCTCTCCCACGAGAATTTCCTCACCTGCTCGAAGCCACGCCTCACCAACTCAGCCCGCAGTGCCTCGTCGCGGAGGACACGCTCCAGGGCCGCTGCCAGATCCCCCACGTCCAGTGGATCAACCAGGAGAGCCGCGTCTCCCGCCACCTCAGGGAGTGAGGAGGCGTCCGAGCAGACGACCGGGGTCCCGCAGGCCATGGCCTCCAGGACCGGCAACCCAAAGCCCTCGTAGAGAGAGGGAAAAACGGACAGGCGCGCGCCAGACAGGAGGGTGGGGAGGTCGTCCTCAGCAACATACCCTGTGAAAATCACTCGTTTCTCCAGCCCCAGTTCCTCAACTCGCCGGAAAATCTCTTGGTAGAGCCATCCCTTCTTACCCACGGTGACCAGTTGGAGACTGGATATTGGATATTGGATATTGGAGAAGGCTTCGATCAGGCGGACCAGGTTTTTGCGGGGTTGGAGGGTTCCCACGAAGAGGACGTAGTCCCCGGCGATGTCGTATTTGGCATTGACTGCCGCGATGGCTTCTTCGTCCCTCACTGGCTGGAAAGTCGCATCGTCGTAACCGGGGTAGACGACGGTGATCTTGTCAGGCTCGACGCCGTAGCGCTCGACGAGGTCGCGTTTGGTGGCCAACGAGTCGGCGATGAGATGGGTGGCGGCACGGGCGTTGTAGCGGGTGGAGAGATCCAGGTAAAGCCGATCCAGGAGGCGATGGGCCTCTGGATAGTATAGATAGCCCAGATCGTGGACGGTGACCACGCTGCGACGAGGGTGAACGATGGGCAGGACGTGGGCAGGGACGAAGAGCAAGTCTGGCGGGCAGCGGGCCATCTCCCACGAGAGGCGCAGGTGGGTCCAGAGGCGGGGGAAGGGCATGGTTCGCAGGTTGCAGGTTGCAGATTGTAGATTGTAGCTGGGGGGATGGTTGAAGTAAAGGCGGTAGCGATGATCGCTTTCTAAAGCCAGGAGGTGGCGGATCAGGTTGAGGGAATAGTTCTCTGTACCGGTTCGCCTCTGAGCCACGCTTCGGCTGGCGTCAATGCCGATGAGCATTGTATTTTCCCTCTAGCTTAGCTATCTTGTCCAGCCGGCGGCGATAACGCTCCATGCCTAAGAACTCAGCAGCCAGCCAGACCCGAACGATCTCCTGAGCCAATCCCACGCCGATGATTCGCTCGCCCAGACAGAGGACGTTGGCGTCGAGGTTCTCCCTGCTCTGACGAGCGGAGAGGGTGTCGTGGCACACGGCTGCTCGAATGCCCGCCATCTTGTTGGCTGTGATACACGCGCCAATGCCATTGCCGCAAACCAGGATGCCTCGCTCGAAGTTGCCCTCAGCCACCGCTTCTGCTACGGCTCGGGCCGAATCGGGATAATCAGAGGGCTCGGTGTTGTACGCTCCGAAATCGCGAGCTTCGTGGCCTAACTCTCCCAGGAGCTCGACTATGGCCTCTTTAAGGTGGAAGCCGGCGTGATCTGCACCGATGGCAATGCGCATTTTGTCTCAGATGAAAAACTCGCGCCAGGGGAAAGGTGAGGTCAGGTTGGCCAACCTCTCCCACACGAAGTCAATGGGCGGGTAAAGTAGCCTCGTCAGGATGCCCGTCTGGGTGAACCTTTCCAGAACAAGTAAAAGGATGATCAAGACCAGGCCATAGAGTTCATAGCGAGAGAGAATGTTGAACCAGCGAGAGGGCAGAAATGCCGCCAATAGTCTCGAACCATCCAACGGCGTGAGAGGGATCAGGTTGAAGATGGCCATACCGATGTTCAGCCAAACCATCCAGGAGAGAAGTAGTCCCCAGGAGATGATGAAGCCCCCCATCTTCCTCGGCGTGAAGGGGATGAGATGCAGCCTGAGAGGGAGGGCCAGGATAGTGGCGGTCAGCAGGTTGGCCACAGGCCCTCCGAGTCCCACCAGGGCCATGCCGACCTTAGGCCCAGGACGGAGCTTGTCGGCATCTATGGGCACTGGCTGACCCCAACCTAAACCCAGCAGGAGCATTGATAGCGTCCCCAGGGGGTGGAGGTGGACGAAGGGATTGAGGGATAGCCGTCCCTTATTCTTGGCGGTGGGGTCGCCCAGAGCATAGGCCACTAAAGCGTGACTGGATTCGTGGATGGTGAAGCCCACAAGGAATCCGACCAGGAGATAAAGAAGAAGGATGGGATCCTCTAAGCCGACAAATAGCATGTTCCGATTCCTTTCAGCACTTTCCCTGCTGCTTGCGTCGGATCGCCAGATCCGACGCTTGGCAGGGCTGGTTTGCAGTAGTCGCGGATCTGGCGATCCGCTCTGAGCGTGTTTAGACTTCCCTTTTGTGCAGAGTATTAGCCAGCGCGGCCTTGATCTCTTCCACACCGATGGCCCCAGCACGCAGAGCAGTCGGCGGGTCGGTAGTCAAATCCAGTACGGTGGAAGGGACGCCGCCGGGACACCGTCCGCCGTCGAGGATGAGCTCAATGCGGCCTCCCAGCTCTGCCTCCACCTCCTGGGCAGTGATGAGGCTGGGATGCCCGCTCAAGTTAGCGCTGGTGGCGGCCAGGGGTGCGCCCAAGGCGGCGATCAGAGCCAGGGGCACCGGGTGGTCGGGCACCCGCACGGCTACAGTAGAACCGCCAGCGCTGACCACGTCAGGGACATTGGCTTTCTTGGGCAGCACCAGGGTCAAGCCACCGGGCCAGAACCTCTCGGCCAGGAGCCAGGCGGTCTCTGGGATTCCCTCAGTTACGAGGGCGAGATCGTCAACTCGGGCCAGAAGGATGGGTATGGCTTTGTCCTGTGGGCGGATCTTGGCCGCGTAAATTCG
>CAZQDO010000169.1:0-11200 GCA_964592085.1 uncultured Anaerolineae bacterium
CCTGTGGGGTGTAGCGGGTACTCGAAATCGCCGTCGGCCAACCGCCCAGCGGCGGCGGTCAAAGCGCGTACCGGCTGAGCGATGGTGCGTGCCAGCGCCAGCCCCATCAGGGCCGAAAGGGGCAGGGCGACGGCCGCCGCCAGCACCAGCCGCCAACGCAGGTCCGAAAGCACCGCCGCCACGTCACGCAAAGGCTGGCCCAGGTAGACCACGCCAGCCACACGCTCGTCGGCCAGAACAGGTACAGACACGAACAACCAGTCCTCCCCGTCTGTTGTCTGCTGATACGTCTGCTGCTCCCCTCGCAGCGCGACGGCCACAGCCGCTTCTTCGCTCAGGTCTCGCCCCTCGTCACTTCCAGCCGAATCCACCAGCACCACGCCCTGCTCGTCCAGCACACGGATTCGCGTTTCCAGCTCTGCGCTGAGCTCCACTGAAGCGTCGTTCAGGTAGGCCAGGGATGCGCGCTCCAGGTCGGAGGGGGAAGCGTTGCTGCCCACCTGGACCGAGATGTTGGCGGCCTGTTGCTGCTGCACCGTGTTGTAGGCTGAGTTCAACTCCTGGGGCTGGAGGGCTGCGGTCGCGCCAGGGATCAAAGCCTGGACGATGAGTTGAGCCTGAGCCATCAGGCTCTGTTCCATCGCTGCCAGGAAGTAGCCTCGCGCCATAGAAAGAAGCAGAAAGCTCACCACCGTCATGGCCACGAAGATGACGGCCAGGTGGCTGAGGATGAGTTTAACGCGCAAGCTACGTATCATGGTGTCCCCCCAATCACCCCGACATCGGCAGTTTGGGGTTTCGGGTTCGGAGTTTCGAGTTCATTCAACTCGAAACTCAAAACTCGGAACCTGAAACCCATAGTTTGTAGCCCACTCCGCGGACGGCGACCAACAGTTCGGCGGCGGCGGGGTCGGCGGCCCGCAGCTTGGCCCGCAGTCGCTTGACGGCAGTGTCCACGCTCCGCAGGTCGCCGTAGTAGTCGTAGCCCCACACCCGGTTCAGAAGTTGCTCGCGGGTTAGCACCTGGCCGGCGTGGAGCATGAAGGTCTGCAGCAACCCAAACTCCAGGGCAGACAGGGAGAGGGGCGTTTCCTGCCAGTGGGCTTCGTGCCGGTCAGGGTCCAGGCTCAAGCCGCTGACTTGCAGGCGGCGGCTGGTTGTCGTGGGTGTGGGCTGGGTGCGGCGGAGCACCGACTTGACCCGGGCCATCAACTCCCGCACACTGAACGGCTTGACCACGTAATCGTCGGCTCCCAGCTCCAGCCCGACCACGCGATCCACCTCCTCGTCGAGGGCGGTGAGCATGATGATGGGGACATCTCCCTCCTGACGCAGGGTGCGGCAGACCTGTAGCCCGTCCACGCCGGGGAGCATCAGGTCCAGGATGATCAGGTCTGGCTGCTCTCGACGGGCCAGGGCCAGCGCTTCCTCACCATCGCGGGCCACCAGCACTCGGTAGTGGGCCTTTTCCAGATTGTAGGTTAGCACGTCCACGATGGACGGCTCGTCGTCTACGACCAGAATAGTTGTGTTCACCCTTGTTCCTGATTCTATCGCGTTTCTGTGGCCGTTTTGTGGCCGGGATAGATCGAATCGGGGGCAGAAGCTCAGGATCCCAGGGGAATTGTATCACAGGTTGGCCGTAGGCGCAAGGTTCGCCAAATTGTGGTCAATCCTGCTTTCGTGGTATAATAAGTGCTCATGCAAGAGAGTTGATAGGAGACGTTCTATGACTCACTATTCCGTCTACCTGGAAATCGCTGAAGATGGCCGGTGCATGGTTCACGTGCCTGGTCTGCCCGGCTGCATCGTTCGTGCATCCAGCCGGGACGAGGCCCTGCGCCGACTGTCCGACGTCATCTGCGATTACCATGCCTGGCTGCGCCGCCACGGTGAGCCAGCCCCGCCTGACGAGGAGCCTGTCGAGATCGAGGCGGCTGGTGAGAGCACCGGCTTTGGCCCCTTCGACCCAGGAGATGCTGCTGCCCTTTTTCCTCCAGACCGCGAGCCTTTCACCCACGAGGAGATGGAGCGCCACTTCCGCCTCATGGCCCACACTCGCGCCGATCTGCTGGCCCTGGCGCATGACCTACCTGACGATGTCCTGGATTGGCAGCTCGATCCGCAATCGTTCAGTATCCGCCGCCTGCTGCGCCACGTCGGTAACGCCGAGGAATGGTACGTCTCCCGCCTGGTGCTTCCTGAAACCCTGCCCCTAGAGTGGGGGCACGACGAGGATTTGCCCATCTTTGAGTTTCTGGAAATGGAGCGGCGGATGGCTGTCGCCCGGCTGCGCCAACTGAACGATGAGGAGCGATCAGGCGTCTTCTATCCCACCCACTGGACTCAGCATCCCGACGAGCCCTGGACAGCACGCAAGGCGCTGCGTCGTTTTCTTGAGCACGAGCGGGAGCACACGGCACAGGTGCGGGAGATTCTGGCCGCCTGGCGCCGCCACCTGCTGGCTCGTCTGGCCGCCGAGCGCGCCGGCCTGCTGGAGCAGCTCATCGGCCTGGACGAGGGGATGCTCACCGAGGTGCCAGTCCTTGACGGCTGGACAGTCAAAGACTTGCTGGCCCACGTCGCCGCCTGGGACCGCTGGGAGCTGCGGGAGATGAGGCAGATGGCAAGTGGGGAAATCCTCGATCTCACTGAAGTGCAAGACACGGATGCTTTCAACGCACGCGCTGTAGCCGCGTGGCGAGACCGAACCCTGGCCGAGGTGCTGGTGGAACTGCAAGAAGCCCGCGCTGCATGGGTAACCTGGCTGCAAGCTTTGCCCGACGAGGTGTTCTTCCGGCAGTATATCTTCTTTGAAGGCGAGGACTGGTCTTTCCCTGGCTGCATGGAGGTTCAGTGGCAGCACGACGCCGAACACGCTGCCCAGATCGCCGCTTTGCTGGAGATTGAGGGGTTGAAGGGGAAGACTGGCCCCAAGGCGGTCCTGCTGGCTGCCCTGGCTGCTGCGCGCGGCGAGTTGCTGGCTGCTGCCGCTTTGGTGCCCCCCGAGGAGCGGGCATCCCGGGGGGTCTGCGGAGAGTGGACCCTCAAGGACGTGTTGGGCCATGTAGCCGACTGGGAGTGGTTCGGCGTGGAAGGCCTGCGCCAGATGTCTGCTGGCCAGCCGCCCCAGGTTGAACACGTGCAGGACATAGATGCCTGGAACCAGGCCCACGCGGAAGCCCGTCGTGATCAGCCGTGGGAGGCGGTGTGGGCCGACCTCCACGCCGCGCGCCGGGCGCTGTTGGATGTCCTTGAAGAGATGAGTCAGGCCGAGTTGGGGCCGTCTTTTCCCTTCCCCTGGGGAACAGAGGGCACAGCCTATCAGTGGATCTGGGTCTACTTCCGTCACGACCGGGAACACGCTCATGGCCTGAGACAGGCACTGGGAGGATAAATGGCCACCTGGATTGCCCACTTACGTCTGGCTGAGAACTTGCTGGAGCGGATCGAAGGGTTGGATGCTGCCTGGTTCGCCATCGGCAGCATCGCCCCCGATTCCGGCATCCCCGACGAAAACTGGGAGAATTTCACGCCGCCAGCCGAGGTGTCGCATTTTGCCGGCCCGCCCGATGATGCCGGTTGGATGCAACTCGCGGACCTGGAGTTCTACCGTCGCTATCTGGTGCTGAGTTGCCCAAGCAGCAACCAGGGTCGGTTCTCTTTTCTCCTGGGCTATTTCTTCCACCTGGTGACGGATAACCTCTGGAACAACCTCATTGGCCGGCCGACCAAGACGCGATTCGCTGCTCAGTTCGAGGCTGACCCCAAGTTCGTCTGGGAGATCAAGGGCGACTGGTACGGCCTCGACCACATCTACGTGCGAGATCACCCCGAGTCGCTCTTCTGGCGGGTGTTCCTGGGCTGTGAGTACACTGATGAGTACCTCGACTTCATGCCGGCCGAGGCAGTCCGGCAGCGCATTGACTACATCAAGACCAAATACCAGCGGCGTGATGAGGGGATCCAGGCTTTGTACGAGAGACCGTACATCTACCTCTCCCAGGCAGAGATGGATCGTTTTGTGGAGGAGACGACGCGGCGGCTCTACCGGATCTACCAGCTTCTTTGGGAGGAGAGGGTTGACACCTCAGACTTCTCCTCGGCGCTGGAGCTGCCCTTGGATTTTTAGAGAAAGTATAACTATGGAGAAAACACCATCTGTGAAAGAGATACAACCGGCAGTGACACCGGCCTCGCCACGGCGAGCCGCCCAGATCCGCTTCTCCGACGGACGGGCCTTTGAAGCGCCTATCGGCACGCCCCTGGAGGATTTCACGCGGGCCGCCTTCCCTAATCCCCGGGTTCCAGTGATGGCCGCCCTGGTGGACGGTAAGCTGAAAGAACTGACCTGGCCGGTTGCCTGTGACGTGGAGGCCGCGCCAGTCACCCTGGCCGACAGTGACGGCGAGAGAATCTACCGTCGCTCCCTTTCCTTTCTCCTGGCGGCTGCAGCCCAGCAGCTCTTTCCCCAGGCCCAGGTCTACGTGGATTATCCCCTTCCCTTCGGCGGCTACTTCTGCCAGGTGCGGGGGCGGGAACCATTTACCCCCCAGGAGCTCGACCAGTTGGAAGCACGGATGCGGGAAATGGTCGCCGCCGATCTGCCCATTACCAGGGAGCAGGTGCCGCTGGGCCAGGCGGTGGCCTTCTTTCGTGCCCAGGGGGAAGACGAAATGGTCCGCCTGCTCTCCTACCGTCGCAAGGATTATCTGACTCTCTACGAACTGGATGGGGTGCGCGACTCCTTGCACGGGTACATGGTGCCCTCTACCGGCTATCTGCGCCTCTTCGCCCTGCGTCCCCACCCACTGGGCTTCGTCCTTCAGTTCGCTCGCCGCTACCGCCCCACCGAATTGCTCCCCTTCGAGGAATTTCCCCAATTGGTGGCCGTTTTCCGGGAGTATGGCGAATGGGTGCGACGCCTGGCCGTCGGGGACGTGGGCGCGCTGAACGAAGCCATCGAAGCTGGACGGATGCCGGAGATCATCCTGGTGGCCGAGGCCCTGCACGAGCAGCGGATCGCCCAGATCGCCGGGGAGATCGCCCGCCGGCGAGGAGAGGTGTGGCTGGTGCTCATCGCCGGACCGTCCGCTTCAGGCAAGACCACCTTTGCCCGTCGGCTGGCCGTGCAATTGCTGGCCGCTGGCATCCGCCCGGTGGCTATCAGCCTGGACGACTACTTTCTGGAGCGGGAGGACACCCCGCGAGATGAGCACGGCGAGTACGATTTCGAGTCGCTGGAAACAGTGGACCTGGCTCTGTTCAACGATCACCTGCTGCGTCTGATGGAGGGGGAGACGGTATGCATCCCTCATTACAACTTCCGCACCGGCCAGCGAGAGGCGGGCGAGACCCTATTCCTCGGCCCCGACCACGTTCTCTTGGTGGAGGGGATCCACGGCCTGAACCCGGCCCTGGTACCCGCGCTGCCCCCACGGCGCATCTATCGGGTCTACGTCTCGGCCCTCACCCAACTGAACATTGACCGTCACAACCGCGTCTCCACCACCGATAGCCGCTTGATCCGCCGCATCGTGCGGGATGCCAGAGCCCGTGGGTACTCAGCCCAGGAGACCATAGCTCTTTGGGAGCGTGTGCGCCGGGGGGAAAGGGACTACATCTTTCCCTATCAGGAAAACGCCGACGTGATGTTCAATTCTGCGCTGGTGTACGAGCTGGCGGTGCTGAAACCGTTAGCCGAGCCGTTGTTGTTTCAGGTCAAGCCTTCCAGCCGTGCCAGGGTCGAGGGGCGGCGGTTGCTGGCCTTCTTGGACTGGTTCCTGCCCTATGCTTCGGAAATCGTCCCCAGCAACTCCATTCTGAGGGAGTTCATCGGCGGATCCATTCTGGAGGAGTTTCGGCCCTGGCGAGTGCAGAGATAACTGTACAGCATCGGATCGTGATCTGCACCACACCTCCGAAATCGGCTGCCTGTGCGATCTATGTCGGGCAAGAGGGCTTGGGAGTGATAAAGGGGTTTCAATGGAGAGAAAGCGGTTCAACTTCAGTGGGCACTCTCCACAGCCGCACTGTGCCAGGGAAGACTACGCCGCATCGGTTTGTGCTTCATGCGCCATGTTTACGGCTTTGAGAGGGAAAGCCCTCTAAGCATTGAGGCTATGAGGGGCACTGCCAGTCTTCTGCGATGCTCGCAATATATAAGCTACACAGTGCAAGCCCGGTCTGAACGCTCGGCTTGCACTGCATTTTCTTCTAGGGCCGCGTAGTCATTGGCGAGCGGCCCGAAATCTCATCGGTTGATTTCTCCGAGGTGGAGTTAGGTCAGAACGCTATTTTGCCTCGAAAAAACGTTCCTTGATCACGCGAGAAGCCTTCTCGAAAAGCGCTCTCGCTGCCGCTTCATCCTCTGGCTGTAGATTCAAATCGTCCGTTTTCTTCCCTTGGAACTGCTCTACATCCTTAAGGGTCAAGGGAGCTGCCATGGCCTCTACCTCGATGACGGCCAAGCGGTTGCCCTTCTGCACCACACGTTTCCAATAGGGCAGGCCAAACACCTTTTCCTTCGCGGTTGCAACGAAACCATCGGGCCCGGGTATTACATGGTAGGAAGCTGGGTCGAGGTAGTAGCGGACCAGGTCCTCCCAGCGCAATTTAGCCAGCGCTGCCTGTGCAGGGCTATCGTAGATCCACATGCTGTACCAGATAGTAACGTGAGGCGAAAGAGCATCCGCGTAGGCAGCGTATCCGGCGTGAGGGTCTCCAACGAGGGATGGTGTGTACGTCATTCTCATTTTGGCGTCATCGCATGTAACGGCGCAGATGGTCCTGCCGTATTCCTGGACAAACTGGATTTCTCCCTCACACTGCTCTCTCACCCTGGCCGGTGACACCAGCTCCGCCAAACCGACGTAGGGCGTTTCAGGAGGATCGGGAACGGCCTGAACACCAACGTACGCGCTCAAGATGAGTGACACGGCCATTACTGCTAAAATTGTCGCGAACAATCTAAAGCGTTTCATTGCACTCTTGCGTAAGAAACTGCAAGGCATAACACGTTGTCCAGGCCGTTCTCCTTGCAGAAGGTTGATGATTCGAGGGAAGAGCGTCGTATGGGCTCCCGACAGGATGGAGAGGCCCACCACGTCCACATCCTCCTGCAGAGCCGCCTCAACGATCATCTCCGGTGTCTGCCGGATGCCGGTGTAGATGACCTCCATCCCTGTATCTCGCAGGGCTCGGGCCACCACTTTGGCCCCTCGATCGTGGCCGCCAAGGCCGGGTTTGGCGATGAGGCCCCGAATCTTCATCAGCTATTCTCCCGTGCTGAAGTTGCTCACACATTATACACCGTAACGGGGAGATTGGGAAGTGCCAGGCAACAAAAAGCCCCTTCCCAAAGAAGGGGCATCGTACAGTTAGGATAACTTCAAACTCTTGAAGGTGTTCGACTCGAGAAGGGTCTGTTTCGATTCATCTACACCGATGGTCCTCAAGGAATAGCAATCCCTCATTTTGCCTGAGAACGGCTTAGGGAACCACGCGTACCTCCACATATGCCACCCAACGCTTGGGCTCGACGCTGAAGCCGAGGCCGGGCCTTACTGTGCCACCGCTGCCTATAAAGTCATCAAGCTCGGCTGTGTGCTTCTCGCCAGTGAGTGGGTCTTCGATCGTGATCCGCGTTCTGAGCGTACGTGCTGGCCCGTTGTTCCGCGAGGTGACCCAGACCCCAAAGCACATCTGAGGCGGACCTGGCGTCCAGCCTGGCTCACGGCTTCCCGAACAGGCTGCGGTCCCAGGAGTGATGTCAATTCCGACGATTTCTATCAGGTCGTCTGTCTCAACTTTCTGGATCTTGACAGCTTCCTCCAACGGAGGGAAAGGCGTGACTAGATACTCCTTTACTGTCCGGCGAATCTCAACACCTTCCTCTGTCTCGACCTTCTCCATGATTTCCTCGACCATCCGCGTTTGCGCGGCTTCTGGCGTTGGAGAAACAGCCGAGGAGGGAAGCTTGTCGCCTGCACTTGGCTGGCAAGAGACCGCGACGACAGACAAAGCACTTACAATCAGTATCACCAAAAGGGAAGCTCTGGGTATCATATTGAACCCCCGCAAAAGCATCAAATCCTCCCACGCTCCTGCCCAATCAAGCCGATTTTCATGCACCCTTGTGTAAGAAACTGCAAGGCACAACACGTTGTCCAGGCCGTTCTCCTTGCAGAAGGTTGACGATTTGAGGGAAGAGCGTCGTATGGGCTCCCGACAGGATGGACAGGCCCACCACATCCACGTCTTCCTGCAGGGCCGCCTCCACGCTTATCTCCGGCGTCTGACGGATGCCCGTGTAGATGACCTCCATCCCCGCGTCACGCAGGGCTCGGGCTACTACTTTGGCCCCCGGTCGTGACCGTCGAGGCCGGGTCTGGCGATGAGCACTTGGATCTTATTCCCAGACATAGCTTCCCTCCCACTTAGGCTGTGGCTACATCATGCAACAAATGGGCGAGATTGGAAAGGGGCTCTAAATAACAAAACTCCTTCTCTTGGAGAAGGGGTTATTAAACGCACCAGAGTTGCCGCCATACCCCTTGGCGCTTAGGCTGTGATCAGGCTAAGCGTTAGCTCTGTTTGTTTTTCAGATTTTCCAATTCTTTCTCTAGCCCTTCTACCTTCTTTTCTGCCTTTAACAACCTCAGCCCAAACGTCACTGCAAAGAAGATGATAACAAAGGGGAATAGCAGCCGAGCCAACGCTCCTTGTACAGGGCGGGGCAAGGAAGAGAGAGCTATGACCACGATAATAGCGAAAGAAAGGGCAATAGAATAGCGTAAAGCTCGCTGCGGAGTTTCATGGATATTCCCCATCATCTCCCATAACCCCCTGTAGCGCGCTGGTTTGTAGCGGCGGAGATAATAGGAGTATACTGGGAGAAGAATGCAGACAACGAGCAAACCGATGATCGATCCTAAAAAGACAGGTTGCTGCATAGTCTCACGCGATCCTTTCAAGTCTGTTGCAGGGGCTCTAGTACACATCGGCGGAAATAAACCGCCTGTTGACATCTCTGATTGCCTCAATATATTGGAGACGTGAACGCCTTTATGACCATATACAGTACGGTGTCACGAAACCAAATGTGTGCTAATTTCCATCGCGATCTACTAGGCCCCTGCTACCAGCCGAACAAGATTGTCAGGGCAAGCCTGAAAATCACTAGGGAACCACGTGACAGAATTCTGAGCTTCCGGGAATGACCTGCTCGCTCAGCTTGCTCAGGCATCCTCTTGCGCCTATCTATCCAACTATCCATTCACACAAGGTAGCACAGTCCTCAGTCATGCCCTGAACACAGATGTACCACCACAAGAGAGTGCACATGGCCCAACACTCGGGATAGATTGGCGGAAAGGCTGCACAGGCCATTCCACAGACGACGGCGCCAGAGAGGACACACCCCATGCTTCTGATGAATCCGCATACAGCCAAGCAGACATTGTACCAAAAGCCACCTGCTGCTAGTCCGATCTCCTGTCCGGTCGTTTTGTTCGTGATAGTACCATCGCCAGCTCTCTCAACAACGTAGTGCTCTAGGGAACCGTCGACCACATCGTATAGGTCTGCGACCATAGAACCGTCAGTGGTTTCAGCGAAGCTTCCTCCTGCTACCCAGGTCGCCGTACCGTCAGTAGCAATAAGAATACGGGCATAAGCAGTGGAGTTAACTTTGAAAGGTATGTTAACGAATGTGACTGAGCTATCTCCCGGATTGTCTTCGAGGTAGATTTTCCAACCGGACGCCTCACTTACCTGTGCAGTATGGCCCTTGCTGATGAATAGTCTCTGTAGCAGTTTTACGTCCTTGTCGTCGAGAGCCTGGCTAAGAGCCTTGTGAAGATCTAGGGAAGTCAACTCCTCAACCTTCACTTTTCCCAGCAATTCTTGGTCGATAGATCCTCCGCAGCCACAACTCTTAGGCTCTTTCCCTTTCAGTGGCACATCCTCTTCAGGAATCCTTGCCATGGCAGTGGGAGCCAAAATCATGTTAAGAAGCATTGCGGCCACAGTGACAAATCCGGCTATTTTCAAGTGTCGCTTTTTCATTATCGGTCTCCTTTCAAATTCTAAGCCTTTTTACCCAATTTGTCAAACGAACAATTCTCGAAAACCATCACCTCCTCTGCTTGTAACAATCGCTCGTCTTCCCCAAACCAAAAGCTCAACCATTCAAAGCCTGATTAGGGAACGACACCGTTTCAACTTATTATACCACAAATCACTGAATTTTGGGTAACAGAGCTGTAACAATTCTGTAACAGTTCTGCAACAAAATGCGCTTCCCTTCTCGACAAGCGCACCCCTCTGCGTTTGAAGCTCCCGTCCTTGCGTCACTCTGGCTCTCGCAGCCTGTATCCCACTCCCCTCACGCACACGATGTGTTGAGGCCCACCGGAAGCATCGCCTATCTTCCTCCTCAGCCGGCTAACACACATGTGCACCAAGTTGCAGCTTCCGTCGTCAGCCTCATATCCCCACACCTTCTCCAACGGCTCATCGTATCCCACCACCCTCCCCGCGTTCCTAGCCAGATATGCCAGCAGGTCGAACTTCAGGCGAGCTAGCTGAAGCTTTTCCTCCCCCCGTGTTACCTCCCTAGCCCGCAAATCAATGAGCAGTTCGCCGACCAACAAGCGGCCATTCACCACCCTCCCCAGCACCTTGTGAACGCGCAGTTTCAGCTCTTGAAGGTCAAAAGGTCTCACCAATACCTCGGCACAACCGAGCTGCAGAGCTAGCCTTGCTTCCTGATAGGTGGGGACTATGGCCAGCAAGGGAACCCTCGCCTGTTTGCACAGGCTTTGAAAGGTCTCAGGGTCAAGCGGCACCACGGAGGCATCGAGGACGACCGCTTGCGCCCTCTTCTGAAGCCGCACCTCGCCTACGTCCTCTATACCCACGACCCTCACCCTCTCAGTAGCCATGCATCGGGCGAGTTGGTCTCCCAACTTTTTACCTATGACCAATACTGTGACCATTGACGCCAAGTTGCCTGCAGATCAAGATCCGCCTCCTGAATCTGTGCCGAAGTTTCTGTGAAAGAGCTCTTTGGGCTTTCACAACCAGCCTGTAATCTTGCATCATTACGGGTAAATAGGGGCTAACCGTCCAGGGAGCAGAATCCCTGGAACGATTGCTATGCCAAAAACAACAAAAGCCGACATCCTCCTGATCTACT
>CAZQDO010000170.1:0-11188 GCA_964592085.1 uncultured Anaerolineae bacterium
ACCGTTACGACACCCATCGCTACCTTGACCCCGACCGATACGCCTACGCCCACACCAACGGCCACCACTATCACGCCTACGATCACATCTACGCCGACCCCTACGCCCACACCGACGGCGACTGCTATCACGCCCACGGTCACATCTACGCCGACCCACACTGCTACACCTACAATGACCTATACTCCTACTGCTACGCCGACACAAACTCACACGCCCACCCCGACTTCTACGCCGACGATAACGCCGACGCCGACTGAGACGCCCATACCTGAAATCTACCTGCCTCTGATTGTCAAGTCTCCGCCGACTATTCCAACTCCAACGCCGACACCGACGCCAACTCCGACGCTGACGCCAACCCCTCCTTCCGAAGAGTTGCTCGTCAACGGCGGCTTCGAGACGGACGAAGCGTGGTATATCGGCTGGACGCAACGCCCGGCGGTCTATTCCACAGAGGTGGTGCACAGCGGCGCTCGGTCCATGCGCCTGGGCATTACCGATCAGGGCGATTATCCCAGCTATTCGTCCATCTGGCAGCAAGTGACCATTCCCTTTGATGCCTCCTACGCGACGCTATCCTTTTGGTACTATCCGCTCTCCCAGGACGTGATCGAGCTCGATTGGCAGGAGGCCCTGATCCTGGATGTCAACTTCTACGTCCTCGATCAGGTGATGAAGATCAATTCCAACGGCCAGACCTGGACCCGTCACACGTTCGATCTGATGTCCTATCGCGGGCAGACCATCGCCATCTATTTCAATGTGTACAACGACGGGGGGAACGGCCTGAAAACGGCCATGTATCTGGACGACGTATCGGTGGCGGTGAGGGGTGCAACGGGTCGGCAGGTGTACTCAGGCTGGGCGATGGAAGCCTATCCAGAGATGGGCAGGGTGGAGATGCAGGACACTGTCACGAAGCAGAAGGAAACGGGCAGCAACGTCGTTCTGATCGGGCACAACAATCCTGGCGAGGTAGCCATTGACAAGGCCGAGCCGGGCCTGTCCTACGCCGTCTATCGAGCCTTCATTGACCCTGAGAATCCCCTGCACGACGACGCTCAGGCTATGGTGGAGGCCCAGTACCGCATGTTGCAGGTCTGTCGCGAGGAGGGCATAAAGGTCATCCTGCCCGTCGGCTATCAGATCCAGATGGGGGAGCAGTGGAACGCGCAGCACCCTTATGACCTGCGGACGGATTACTACGGCAACCCTCTCAATATCGGTGGGCAGAGTGCCTCCATCTACTCGCCCGCTTACCAGGCCGACATTCGGGCCTACTACCAATGGGTCAACGCCAATTTCGTGCAGCCCTACCAGGACATCATCCTGATGATCAACCTGGCCGATGAGCCCCAGGGCGGAGACTACTCCAGTCTCGCCAATGGCGTCTTCTCCAGCAGGTACGGCTATTCCTTCTGGGATACGGGCGACGATCCCCAGAGGTGGCGGCAGTTGGGCGAGTTCCAGGCCAATTACATCGTCGAGTATGCCACCTGGAGCGCCGGCGTATGGCAAGAGATCGAGCCGGACATCATGACCACCATGTCCTTCTGCGGCTTCCTGGCCCGTTACAGCTACTACCTGCCCGACGTCGAGCCGCTTTTCAGGGACACGCCATCCAACTTCGCCATCACCTTCGATGCCTATCCCAGGGATGGCCCCTATACCCTCCCTATCACCAAGAGCGACCTGACCTCGTTGTTCATCCTGATTCGCTCCCTGGGGCACTATTCGGACATCTACGACAAGCCCGTCTGGCTGTGGTCCACGGCCAACAGTTGGGGCCTGGGCCAGGATAGCCCCGACAAGGCGGACATCGCCGATGCGGTGGCCAACATCTATTACCTGGCTCAACTCATCCCTCAGACTGGCGGACAGCTTCAGGGCATCACCTTCTGGAACTACAACATCAAAGGGCAGGGGCTGTACAACGACACCAATCCCATCGTCTACGACCCCAACGAGATGTTCGAGCGGGTTTCGGTGGCCGGGAGCAGTGCGCGGGAGATCATGGTGGCCGAGCCATCGCCGGTTTCGGTGTTGATCTTCGCCCCCTCCCAGTATCCCTACGAGCTCATCGGCCAGACCAAGTCGTGGCTCAAGCTCTCCCGTCTGGCCAGGGACATGGCCACTTTCCGCAGACTGATCAGCAAGGGCGTTCTCGAGTCCTACAAATTCTGGCAGATGAACGCTCTGGCCAGGAACAACGTTAACTCCGTCGTGGCCACGCACCTCACCGCAACAGACGTGGAGGGGATGGAGACGGTGCTGGTGCTGGCTCCGTCGCTGGCCTACATCTCCTCTGAGGAGCTTGACCTCCTGTACGATTTCTACCGGCAGGGCGGGGAGATCGTGGCCAGGGCCGACATCGCCGAGACCTTGAAGAAGCAGATGAAAGACCCCCATTCGACCACCATGACGTCTTATTTGACCAAGATCACCTCCGTGGGTAGCGACGGTGCGGTCTACTCCACCTCGCTGGGCGTGGAGACGCTGTTCATGGATGACTTCCAGGGGGAACTGGCGGGTTTCTGGAGGGACGTGCTCAGAATCGAGAAGCTCAACCGGGGGTACTTCGTGCAGGGAGACGGTCACGCCCTGCTCTACAGCATAGATACCAGCCCGGTGTCCTTCGATGTGGACATCCCGTTCTCTTACGAGGGCGCGAAATACGACCGCAGCGGTCGCTTCGTGAGCGGCCTCTCCGGCTCCGATACGTTGGCCGTTACCCTGGGCCACCACGAATACGCCCGCGTCTATCGGGTGGACTGAAAGTTAGAAGTTAGAAAATAGAAATTAGTAAGGTGGAAGATGTCCAATCTCGAACATCCAATGTCCAACGACCAATCTCCAATCCTCGATCCCCATTATTGGCGAAACTTTACCTATTTCGTCCTGGATTACGTGTTCTTCGGCGTCGGCATCGCCTTCGTGAGCCAGACGACGGTCTTGCCATCCTTCGTCAGCCAACTGACCGATTCGGCTCCTTTGATCGGCCTGTCCTCAACGATCCAGACCGGCGCCTGGCTTCTGCCTCAACTGATCGCCGCCAGCTACCTGGCCGATAAGGACCGCAAGAAGCTATACCTGGTGGTGCCCGCAGCCATTGGCCGGCCCATCTTTTGGCTGCTCGCCATGGTGCTGTTCCTGGCCGGGGATCTTGCCCCGGCTCTGATCCTGGGATTGTTCTTCACCGGCCTGGCCGTTTTCATGGGCACCGATGCCCTGGCTGCCGTGGCCTGGTTCGACATCCTGAGCAAAACCATCCCCCCCACCCGACGAGGCCGTTTGTTCGGGATCGCCCAGTTTCTTTCAGGGCTGCTCACAGTGGGAGCGGGGGTGGTGGTCAATGCCCTCCTGGGTCCCCAGGGGCCGCCTTTCCCCCACAATTACGCCGTGCTATTCTTCCTGGCTGGGCTGTCCTTCCTCGTCTCCCTGGCGGCCATGGTCCTTCTGCGCGAGCCAGTCAAGCCAACGCAAAACGAGCGGTTATCGTGGAACGCTTTCCTGCCCAAATTGCTGACCGTCTTGAGAGAGAATCACATGTTTAGCCTGGTCACCGCTCTGAGACTCCTGACGGGTCTAAACGGAATGGCTTTACCCTTCTACGTTGTCTTCGCCACGGAGGAATTGCACCTGGGCACTGAGAGTATCGGGCTCTTTCTTTCATCCCAGGTGGTAGGCGGCATTCTGGCTGGATTCGCATGGGGATACCTGAATGAGCGATCTGGCAGTAAGATCGTGATCCAGTGCTCCACGATGTCGGCCCTCGCTTCGCCCCTCCTGGCCTTGCTCATGGGGCCGATAGGTCGCCTGGCGGGGAGTTCAACGATTTACGTCTACTCCCTGATCTTCGTGGCCATCGGAGCCCTGAACAGCTCTATGATGACGGGATTCATCAACTTCGTCCTGGAGCTGGCCCCGTCCGAAGAGCGCGCCACCTACATCGCTCTGACCAATACCTTGTGCGGCGTGCTTCTATTCGCACCCTTCCTGGGGGGCTGGCTACTCCAGGTGACATCCTACCCCGTTCTGTTCGCCATCACGGCGGGGGGTATTGCCATAAGCCTGGTCCTGACCTTCCGCCTGGAGGAGCCGCGTCAGATGGCCAACGAGGCCGAATGAGTTGATTGGGAATCATCCATCGTTCGCCGAAGGTCTCTGACCGAGGCGAAAAGGGCTTCGATCGGGAGACCTCGCCCATCAAAAGGATTGCCGTGGTGAGCGTAGAAGCGATATTGTTGGGAACCGCTCAAGATGGGGGTGTGCCTCAGGCCGGGTGCTATTGCGCCAATTGCGAGCCAGCGCGAGCCGATCCGAACCAGCGCAGGTTGGTGGCCTGCCTGGGGTTAGTGGACCACGCCACCCGTCAGAGCTGGCTGATTGATGCCACCCCCGATTTTCGGGAGCAATTGCACGCCCTGCACAGCCTGGCTCCGGATTGCCCGCTGGCTGGGATCGTGTTGACCCACGCCCACATCGGGCACTACGCCGGGCTGATCCACCTGGGGCGCGAGGCGTGGGGCACGCAAAGTCTGCCGCTATATGCCTCGCCGCGGATGGCCAGCTTTTTGCGCGACAACGCCCCGTGGTCGCAGTTGGTCGCGCTGGGCAACGTCGAGCCGCGTTTGCTCACCCCCACCCAGGAGACCCAGCTCAGCCCCAACCTGCATCTGACGCCCTTGCCAGTCCCCCACCGCGACGAGTTCAGCGACACGCTGGCCTTCGTGGTGCGTGGCCCCACCAGGCGGCTGTTCTACTGCCCTGACATTGATGCGTGGGACAAGTGGGAGCACGACCTGCGGAGCTTTGTGGCCAAGATGGACGTGGCCTTGCTGGACGCCACCTTTTTCAGCGCCGACGAGCTGCCGGGCCGCGACCTGAGTCAGATTCCGCACCCCCTGGCTACTGACACTGCCGAGCGCCTGGCAAGGGTGGATTGCGACGTGCGGCTGATCCATCTCAATCACAGCAACCCACTGCACAGGTCTGGGCCGGAACGGGACTGGCTGGCCGCGCGGGGAATCGCCGTAGGCGCCTTTGGTGAGCGATGGCGGCTGGGGGGTGAGGCACCATGATGAAAGTGAAGCTTCCGAAAATGCCCCCCGCTTTTGCTTGTCGGGTTGGACATCGTACTGGTGATTGACTTGCGAAGGCTTCTGCTGTATAATGAGCAACGAGAGATGTCCATCTGAGCGAATGCAACAATGCGGTACAGAATCGAGCGTGTTTGCCGCTTGACAGGCTATGAACCGCCGATTATCTGTACGCCGCAAGAGCTATTGGAGGAATAGGAAATGTGGCAAGACCCGATTGTCGCGGAAGTGCGTCAAGCACGAGAAGCCCACGCCGCCCAATTCAACTTTGATTTGTGGGCTATATACTATGCGTTGAAAGAGCAAGAAGACCGAAGCCAACGCAAGAGAGTTTCTTTTGCTCCTAAGCACATCCCGCCCATTAAGACAGAGATTAAACCAGCTTTAGCGGCTTGAAGTTCGGTTAGAAGTGGGAGGTCTGGAGTGCTTCCTGTTTTTGCTTTTCGGACTGGGTATCGTACTGGTAGGTAATCTCGGAAGATGTCCAGAGTGCGGACTCCTTGAAACATCAACAAGAAAGGGCCAGCAGAACTGAAGTGCTGGCCCTTTGCATCCCAAAACCACCTTGATCAAAGATCCTTAGGATCGTTCCTCATTCTTGATACGAAACTCCATTGCAACTTTGCTAACATCCTCGACACTCCTCTCTAGCCAGAGGCTCTTTTGCCACTCCGTGTAGTCAAAGGGTTCTCTCATAAGGAGCGTAATGAACCTCTCGGCCTCAACGTGTCCCAGGGCATCGGCTAAAGCTTGCAGGCCTCTTACCTTAATCTCAGTGTCTGTGATCACAATCTCACCTCATGGAATCTGATCCTGCATTCTGATCTACCAAGGCGCTTTTAAATGGCTGACCCACGACGAATCTTCTCTTTCTGATAGTCCGAAGCTCTGATACCCTTCAAGATGGCACCCTCAAAGCTTGTGTTCTCTATGTTTGCTTTCCGAAGATCCGCATTGGTGAGATTCGCACCAGCAAGGGAAGCTCCCGATAAATCGGCCCCTACAAGCCTCGCCCTGACGAGCACAGCATGATCAAAATGAGCATCACAGAGGTCGGCATTCTGTAGATCGGCGCGAGACAGATCCGTCCCCTCAAGACAGATTCTCGGCAGCTTGGCCCCGGCCAAGGCGCTGCAGCCAAGATCTCCATTTTGGAGAGTGACCATAGGATCGCTCACAGGACAACCGAGCAAATTCAAGGAGTAAAGGAACAGTATCAGCCTTCCCTTTCTTGCGGGATCCAGAGCGTGTAGAGTTGCTAGCACATTTGCCCGCACCATAGCATTGAGGAAATTGTTTGGCTCACCTTCGACGGAGAACTCCTTGGCAGCAAGCTCGGTAACCAAGTCGAAACACCTGACCAGCGCTTGCTCCCGATGCCTGTCATCCTTGAGTGCCTGCTCTGCGCGCGCACGAACTACACTAAAGAGCAATGATGCCCCCGTGAGAGCAACCGGTACAATAAGAAGTTCCAGCCAGTCCCACATGGTCTTTGCCCGGTAATACACACCGTCAGGAGCCTCGAATTCACTAAACCCCAGACGGGGAACCTGGTACGCATAGATTACAAGGCTGCGAACCACCAACACAAGCGCCGCTACCAAACCGGTGAAGCCTACAGCGAGGGTTGGCTTCACCAGCAGACGCATAGGGCAAGTGAAACGCGAACCTAGGTTTATCCCTCCCAGCATATTACTCCCTCCGTGCTCAAATCTTTTTCCATGACGATCCCTCATGATGGCTAGCAGCATTCCGACGGCCAGCTGCTGGCTATTCCACAGGTGAGCTACGCTCCGCAACTTGTCGTAGAAGGTCAGTGGTCTCATTCCTCATACTTTGGTCGACGACCTCGATCCTCCGAAGTTCGCGGAGCAGCTTCCGTGCGATTCTTGGTATGGAGAATCCAGTGCCGCAGTATTTACGGTAGGATGCTGGGTTCAGGCCAAGCCCCCTCTCAAGTTCGGCCTGCTCCTGTTCGTCGAGGAACTTGACAAATCTCGCCATATGAAACAGTCTTTCTTCAAGATTCCCTTGGTTTCCGACAGGAGGATCAAGCCCTGGAAGGAAGCAGCCGTCGCGCATATGCTGGATGTATGCCAGTCGATTCACCAGCTTTGTCATATAGTACTTACCGGCCACAGTAGCAAACAAGATCGCGCCCGGATCAGTCAATCGCTCTCTTGACTCTATAAGGCCATCTTGTACCAGCGTTTCGATAGCTGAACGGACGTGCTCTGCGCCGTAGCCCACTTCGTCTAGACCATCTTTCAGCATCGCCTGAGGCGTCGCATCTCGCTGACTGACGAACTCCAGGATTCGCAGTCTGATCAATGCATCGAAAGGTGCAATCACAAAACCGTTACAGAAGAGATTGCACAGGGAACTCTCGATTGAATGATAGAATGGGCCTTTCCCAAGCGCTGCTACAGTGATGACGGTGTGCAATCCAACGGAACCCTGGTCCCAGAAACCCACATGGGAGTAATCTGACGGCGGCTTCACGAGATGCTGCAGATACCGCCAGATCTCAGTGTTTGGGGAGCACAGGTACAACTCAGCGAAATCCAGTATCCGTCTCACACTGTGGTTGGTGAAGCACCGCACAAACTCCTCGGCCTCTCCGGTGGTGAGAGACTCGGTCACTTTGCCAAAGAATTCCACCAACTGCTCCTTGTTAGCGAAAAACACTTTGGCTGGAAGTGGAACATCCTCAAGTGAGTATGGCCCGAAGTCGCTCTTTTGGACTATCCTTTGCAACAACTCTAGACGCTGCCGGAGCACCTGAGCGATTCGTGGAGGCGTGAGGTGCTTCTTGAAGGGTCTGAACTGCGAGTAGCACAGATGGCGCTGGAAATTTGTGAGCGCATTATGTCGCACGACGATCAAAAGGCCCGATCCGTACCAAGATTGCTTGTACAGAGCGTCCTTCATTAATTCCTTCTGATACACCATATCCCACCTATCTGCGTTGTCCAGGCAAACCACCACTCTCTTGCCTAGCGTGTGGTGAAGATACTTGACCCTGGCCTGGTTGAATTCGTCCAACTCACCCCTCTTCTGGCGATACCACTTCTGTCTTTGCGCCTCGCGTGCTCTCTCAGGCCACGTCTCAATGGTGCGCTCAATGTTCTCGGACGTGTACGTGTAATCAAAGACCTCTGCCAGTGGAGGAAGACCTCCCAGGTAATCATTGAAATACTCGGTCAGCACAAAGTCCAATGCCGCATCGAAAGGCTCGTCCCGAGGTTTCGCCTTGAAATACCTGCCACGGATCTCGCCTTGGGCAAAGTCTAGATGCAAGAACACAAAGTCCCTTAGACTACCCGTTCTGGGCGCCACATAATGGATAAACCGCCTGAGGAAGCTAGTCTTACCGCAACCAACACGACCAACCAGAATGATCGGGCGAAAATCGTCGCCTGATAACAGCATAGCAGCCAGATCGCGATCATCCGGATCGAGCTTTGCTGTGCCAGGGTCAGACACCTGCCTAACTGGCTTCCAGCGCAATGTATCTGAATCAAAGCTTTGCGGCTTTGTTGTGCCAAGCAGTTCATGATAGAACCGGTTCATAGGCCAACCACCTTTGGTAGGCCTATAACGATCGGTAACAAATAGAGCCTCAAATAACTCCTCTTGGCTCAGTCCCGTGCTCTCCACAAGCAAACTCATCTGGTTTTCGTCATGCAAGTCACAGAACACGCGGTGCAACGTTTCACCTAGTCTCTGGCAAATCTCGTTCGACGGCGCTTGCGCATACTCGACATTATCACAAGGCCGTGACCACGTCTTGCCGTCTCTGGTATGACTCGATGAACTCATAGCTCTCCTCCTTTGGTAATTGTGCAATACAACAGGTACCCGTGGGATAAGGGACAGAGATCCCAAATTCAACGGAGATCTGCCAAATGACACGACAACCGGAACGCGAACACCTGAATCGCTTAACCGTCAAGACCTTCGCCTCCAGGTAACAAAACAGCCGACCACGCACCGGGATCGCTCCCAGGGTTGGAGGTCGGCTGTCAATCCTTCAATATCTACATTTACCCTCCTCAGTTGACTACGATTGCTGCGACGAGGGCTGCGATGATGTTATTCTTTGATTTCTGCTGTTACTATACCACAGATTGAGACTTTCGTCAAGTTCGAAAGCGCGGTTTTCCCCTGAGTTATTCAAGAGATGCCTCACTCGGCTAACAAATATCCAACTCACGTTTGTGTCAGATGTGAGATAATGCGCTCGACGATAGCGATGTGACCTTTCTCCTCATCAGCCAGAGTCCTAAGATCATCAACAAGCGGACCAGGTGGGACTGAATTGGCAGCCTGACTGTGCAATTCCAGGGCTTTCTTCTCTTTCTGCAGTTGAATCTGGAATATTTGCAGAAGGTCATAGTTGTCCGGGAAAGGAGCGAGGGACCAGTCGGGTGTTCCGCCAAGCTGACTAATGGCATGGGCCACGACATCGGCATGATGAATGGAAGCGGTGCCCAGTTCTGCAACTGATTTCCTCGTTTCACTATCCTTGATGCTGTTGGCCAGGCGAGGATAGTGGAAAATGAGAGAGTACTCAAGCCGGAGTGCTTCATTAAGCAGGATGATCACACCTGCTGAGGCTCTGTCATTCCTGGTGGTTTTCTTACGCATTTGACGCCTCCGTGACTGTACGTGAAAAACTGAATCGTGTGACCGTCAAGACTTTCGATCCCCGACAACAAAACAGCCGACGACGCACCGGGATCTCTCCCAGGCCAGGGGTCGGCTTCCAATCTTTCATACATCACCCTCCTTGGTTGACTACGATTGCTGCGACGAGGGCTGCGACGATGCTATGCTCCGATTTACGGTGAGGGCCGAGAGAGACTCAGCTTCAAGAGCCCACTGAGGCAACTTCAGGGTTATCTTCTCTATCATAGAAAGTTACGCTGAACCCTTTAGTCATTACCGGCCCATTGAAGAAAACATAGACACCCTCATCTGAAGGCATAGCGTTCACGATGGCCCAGACCGCCTCACGGTGCGGGCTGTGGGAGATCAGATACCCTTTCTTGGGTTCGTACTGATCCTCACCCTCTGGGATAGCCAAGGCGACCCACTGGCCAGGATAAGCTGCCCTAAACTCGTCAATATCCCGGACCTCTTTCTTGCTTTCCTTCAACTTCAATGCGAGTTCGATAAGCTGATCTAACCCAAAGGGATCGAGTCGCTCAAGAACGCCAGGTATAGTTTTTTGAGCCATAATTATCGCCTTCCATGCTACCCATCTTTCAAGCTACCCTCTCTAGCTGACTGCGATTGCTGCGACGAGGGCTGCGACGGTGCTAGTATACAACAGACCGAGACATTCGTCAAATCTGAGTTTGACAAATCGGCCAACTGCGCTATAATAAAGCCAACAAGTGAGAAGCAAGACCTTCGGGGCAGGGTGAGGTTCTCGACGTAATGCGGAACCAATTCCCGATCGGCGGTGTGGAGCCAGCGACGAGCTGGTTTCGAGCCCGCGAGCCAGTAGGCTGATCTGGTGAGAGGCCAGAGCCGACGGTATAGTCCGGATGGGAGAGGGTCAGCGGGATAGCGGCAAGCTGGTATGCCACGCCCGAAATCGTGTGAACGCGCCCCGAGGCCAAAAGGTCTTCGGGGTTGTTTTTTTTGAGGACGGAGTGATGGAAGCACAATCTTCAAAGAGAGTAAAGGCCATAGTACCGCCAGCACGGCCCGGCGTGAGCTCGAGGCTGGTGAGCCGACTTTCGATTCTGGCCCGTGAGCGGGTGGAGGTTCTATTCATCCCTCTGGCGTTGCTCCTCTTCCTCGGCCTCTGGGAGCTGGTGGTGCGCCTGGGCGACTACCCGCCTTTCTTTCTCCCCTCACCAGGGCGAGTGTACGCCAAATTCCTGGTCGTAGTCAGAGATGGCACCCTCTGGCGCCACACCCAGATAACCCTGGTGGAGATCTTCGGGGGACTGGCCCTGGGATTGACGGCCGCCACCTCACTAGGCTACATCCTGGCCAAATCCAGGCTCGTAGAGCGCGTCCTCTCGCCCTACATCGTGGCCTCCCAGTCCATCCCCATCGTCTCCCTGGCC
>CAZQDO010000171.1:0-3823 GCA_964592085.1 uncultured Anaerolineae bacterium
CCTGCCGGGTAGCGGGTTCATTGTACCGCTTGCGGTTGCGGGCGGACAGCCTGGCGAAGCGCTCTACCAGCCCTTCGACCTCGGCTTTGGCATCAGTGTAGGATACAGCCATTCTACTTCCCCCAGGTAACGTACGAGTCATGCTTGACGAAGTATAGTATACCAGATTTCAACTCCTTTGGCAACATAAAAACCACCTGGCGCGGTCAACGCAGGTGGCTCTTGTTACTACTTCTCGTCAGGCCGTGGGAGTTGGCTTGGTCACGACAAGTGGGATCAGCAATAGTGCGGAGAGCTGTTCCCCTCCTTCTTGTATTCGAAGTAGGAGTAGACGACGGTGTAAACAGCAACTAAAAGCGCTGGAACGAGGACGAAGAAGACGGCATAGCCCTGGAAGAAGATCCCCACCATGGAAATTGCCCCGGCGATCTTGAACAGCTTCCCCCCCATTCTGTGGGTTTTGTCCCACACCTGGTCACTGCTCAACGTCCAGGGGGTCCTGATCCCGATAAACCAGTTTCGTCTCGTATTCTCGCACAGGATGCCAGCCCCGATAAACAGAAGCCCTGTGCCAATTGGAACAAATACATTGGGGCTTATTCTGATGCCAATACTCCACAGAATGGTTTGAAGGTAGACGAAAACCATGAACACCATGAACAGAATCACGAATCCATCGTAGTACTTTCTGAATTTCGCGATGTTCTCTCGCAATGGGTCTATTCTGGGAATGGCCATAAAAAGCAAAGCCAGCCCAACGAGCGTAATCGGCATCAAGAACAACCCCCAGAACCTCGAAATGTAATCATCCACCTGGCCCTTGGCGTTCCAATGTGAGGCCATCTGCGCCGGCATCTGAGGGTAATAATAGACGCCAATGGCAAAGGAAAGCAAGGCGATCCCAATGATGAGGATCTCACTTCTTCTCACGCTCATGTCTCTAACCTCCCTGCTTGTTTTGGCTGTCCGCATAGTATAACAGATTTCCGCTCGTTTGGCAATAGCCCAAAACGCAAAAAGCCATCCCGTTTCCAGGATGGCTCTTGCTTATAGCAATATTGGCAATACCGTAGCGTCCTCGGCTTTTCCGAAACCAACTGTAAGTCGGTTTCGGACGAGTGAGTGAGTCACAAACACTATGGTCAGGCGAAGTCTGTTATGAATCTGTTACGTCTGAGGACTATCTACGAGGACGCCGCCTATCACCTTCTCTTCCGCCACCTCGACGGCCTTCGGAGCGAGGGCGAGCCTCATTAACAGTAAGCGTTCGACCTTTCAGCTCCGTGCCGTTCAGGCCGGCGATCGCGGCCTGGGCTTCGGCTTTGGTGGGCATCTCCACGAACCCGAATCCTCTCGGTGTGCCGCTGGCTCTGTCCGTGATGATTTTGGCAGATGTAACCTCCCCGAAGGATTCAAAGGCCTGCTTCAAATCTTCTTCGGTGACCTCGTATGACAAATTGCCTACGTAGATATTCATTCTCTCTCCTTTTTTTATTTCCTTTTCTTGAGCATCTGTTGAAGAAACTTGGTCGCTTGCGGCCGCTATATTGAGCTCGTCGGCGCTATTCTCTTGAATGATTATACTGCATTGTATGGGATTTGTCAATAATAGTTTCAGGGAACCAAGAAGCCGCCTATGCGGTTGGCGCAGGTGGCTTTCCTACCGGGGTCTCGCATCCACGAGATCACGGGGTCCTCACAACCAACGGCAAAAACGAGCGCTTCACCGGCTGGTACGGGGGCGGGTCATTCACCATGTCCACCAGACGGTAGAAGGCGTATAGCAGTTCGGTAAATGTGAAGCTGCAGTGACCATAGCAGTCGGCTTCGAGGTGCTGGTGGAGGGCGACGTTGTCGGCGGCGATGGTTTTGCCGCGATACAGGGTGGTGTGCCAGTAAGGGATGAGGGGATCGCCGGTGGTATGCAGCGTGACCAGGGGCACGCTGAGGTAGCCGGTGGTCTGGTAGTTGGCCGCAATCTCATCGAGGGCGGCCTGGTCGGCGCTGAAACGCTGCACCCCCTGGTTGAGCTGGGCGTCGTCGTCAGAGCCTTTGTAGACCCGATCCTGGTTATCGAAAGGCTGGCCACCCAGCTTGTCTATGCCATCGTTGGTAGAGAAGACGTTGTACCATAGAAGGGCCTGAATGGTGGCCTCCCTGGTGCTGGGGTCTTCGGCGTCAAAGGAAGCGTTGGTGACGCTCAAGAGCTGCTCAACCAGGCCGGCGTTGGCCGGGTCTTCGACCTCTGGCTTGATGGTTGTTTCGTAGTAGGTATCCCACTCCTCCATGAGCCAGTCGGGGATATCGGTAGGATTGCCTGGCACCAGGCCAGGGAAGAAGTGATCGAATATCACCCTGAAGTCGCCAAAGTAGTTGATCTGATGGCCAAAATCGCCGTACGGCCCACACATGGCCAGCCCGCCGTCGAACACATCGGGATGCTGCTCCACCGCCAGGGTAGTGATGAGCCCTCCTTCCGAGCCACCGAGCAGGTACACCTTGTCGGGTACGCCTTTCTGGGTGGTGAAGATGTCCACCAGGTCCACCAGGTCAGCGACTCCTTCCAGCACGGCCAGGCCGTTGGTGCTGTAGCTGGTGGTGGCGAAGGCATAACCCAGGGAATTGGCTATGCCGGCCAGCGTGATGCCACCCGGCAGGGTCATTTGGTTTTCAGGGATGCCGACCGGTTCGGTGGGCGAAACGTAACCGTGGGCAAACACCACCAAATCGCCGTTCCAGGGGGGGATAAACGGCATACAAATGCGATACACCGCGCCACTCTCCTGCACGCCGTCGGGATCACAGGCCAAGTGAGCCGTAGGAACACTTCCCGGCTGGGAGACAGGGGGGACACTGGCAGCCATTACCGGGGGCGCAAGAGGCAGGGAGCAAGAGGTAATGACCAGTAGAACGAGAGCTATCAGGGCAAACCGTCTCAAGCGGAACATCAAGTTGCCTTCCTCAAAGAATGTAGAATAGCCCGCCGCTGTAGGAAGAGCACACGACTCACCAGCGACGCAAAGGTCAATCCAAGGAGGCTCACAAGCACAGCATAGCAGACAGCAAAATCGGGCAAAGCCAACGTGACACCGATGGCGGCGAACAGAAACGCCCCGTAGTACTTACCTACGGGGTCGTAAACGGGCCGCCTGAGTCCCGATGTCAGGATGAACTGCAAGAACATTGAGACGATGAGGAGCAATGTCCAGAAGGGGTACACTCCCTTCATCACGAAGGCTGAGAATGCCGCCAGGACTAGAAGAAAGTCGGCTGCGGCATCAAGGTAGGGTCCGAGGAATTGGGATGCGCCCAGCCTCCTCGCCAGGAGACCGTCGAGGGCATCGGTGAGGCAGGCGAGGAGAAAGACACCCATCGCCCACGTGGTCAGATGGTTCAAGAACGTGTACAGAAACAAGGGCGCGGCGGCCACCCGAATCGCGATGATGCCAGAGACGACGAAAGCCCGACGACGGTTGGCCACATGGATGTCGTCCAAGTCCTCTCACTCCCCAGGCAGAGGGATTTCCTTTGCGGCTTGCGTTGCGATCTCCACCGCGTCGTTGATGCCATATAGATCCTCGTTGGGTCTCATGGTGTATAGGATCAAGGACTTGACGAGGTCCCCGTTCGCTTCTCGGACATCCCTCTCCATGATGGAGATCGAGCGACCACCCAATCCCATAGCGGTGATGATGGCCACAGTGGGCTGCCCCCTGAGATCCCCAAGCCGGCTCAGGTAACGTCGGACAGGCCGAGATGGCGTAAACCAATAGGTGGGGCCTCCGAGGACCAAAAGATCGTAGCCGGAGAGGTCGGTGGGAGC
>CAZQDO010000171.1:3833-11175 GCA_964592085.1 uncultured Anaerolineae bacterium
CTGGGAGCTGGCCGTGGTGATCTCCACTCGCCAGCCGCTAGAGACAAGGCTCTCAGCAAAGGCATAGATCACCTTGTCCTGAAAATTGCTTCTCCCAGGGTGATAAACCACCAGCGCCGTTCCCGCGCCTCCTTCGGGATTCCGGACCTCGACCTCGCTTACGACTTCTCTGTTAAGCCAAAGGTATGACAAGACGATTGCCGCAGCGAGAACTACGAGAACAACAAGCAACACCGTTGACCTCCTTCTTGAAACCATCTTCTGTTCCCCCTTCTCAGACCAAATCGGGCGGCCTCTATAGAGAAGCCGCCCGCGTGGGATTCGGCTCAGTCCTCCTCAGTCCGATACTTGAAGGAGACTTTCACCTTGGCGCGATAGGCGCGAACCTCGCCATCCTCAAGCTGCATGTCCAGCTTGACGACCTCGGCGATGCGAAGATCCCGCAGACTCTTCGCCGCTGTCTCCACGGCCGCCGTAGCAGCCTTCTCCCACGACTCGGTGCTGGTTCCAACCAGCTCGATCACCTTGTACACGCTCTCTGCCATGCTTCTCTCCTTTCTCCCTTATGTGCTCTGTCGTCAGTGCTCGACGATCACTTCCACCTCACAGGGCTTCGGGTAGTTACCCGATTTATCTACCACGATCAGGCGGAATCTGTAAGCACCGGCGGGAAGGGACGAGGTGTCCCAAACACCCAGGACACCGTCCGGCGGCACCGTGTCCTCAAAACTCTGCAAGAACGCCCAATCGGGTGCCACCTTGCTGCGAAACTCGAACTTGTAGTAGTCGAAGTTGTCAATGAACGCCGCGCCCCTGATCTCCACAACTCCCCTCAGAACGGCATTCACCGTCGGATAAGTGAGCCTGGCCAGAGGATTGGTGCAGTCGGGCAGGACAACAACAGGTTCAGGCGTCAGAGTGGAAGTCACCCCAGGTGTCTGCGTGAGACTGGGAGTAGGCGTGGGGGTGCTCCCTGGCTCTGGCGTGTTGGTTGGCGTGACCGGCGTACCGGTGTTAGTGGAAAGCGGCACCGGTGTATCAGTCGAAATGGGTGGCAGGGTAGTATAAGTCGGATAGGGTGTGTAGGTGGGATAGGGTGTGTACGTAGGCAGGGACGCCTGTGTCACGAGCACCGTGACCTCGACGGGAACGGGTACGGTGACCTCGACGATTTCCGGCGTCGGCCGGAGCTGACAGGCCGTCAGCAACAAGGTGAGAACGATGAGCAATGAGGCTTTCTTCATTTATCGCTGTCTCCTTCGTGGTGTCTCTCCATGCTAACGATGGAGTATTCTGAGGCAATCCTATTTTACCGCAAAAGGCGACTTTTGTCCAGAAAAGAGCAAGCCTTCGCCTTAAGGTTGATGATTGGACAGCGCAAGGCCGGCAGTGGGACAGAAAAGGCGACACCACTTATAGTGCCGCCAGATACAGAGGGGAAAACTATTCCAGGCTGAATAGCTTTCGGAGTCGTTTGTTAACTTGGGTCTGCATCCTCGGAGACAATCGGCCCAGTTCTCGACGAATCATGGTCGTTGTAACCGTCATCAAGCGATGTAACCGGAGTGTAGATGAAACCTGCAATCCTGTCGCAGAAAAATCGACACCCTTTGAGTGAATCACAAGATCGGTCGCCAGTGGTTGGGCTGGGATGCGACTTGTGATGAAGGCGAGGATCACATGGCGATGCGGACCAATTGGTTCTGTGAGACAAACCGCTGGACGAACTTTACCGCTGGAAAGATCATCGAACGGAAAGGGGACAAGAACGACCTTATACTTCGTCACGGAAAGGCTCCCCGTCAGCCAACGAATAGATGTCTTCCCCTGCGTCCCTCAGGAAAGCGAAAACTGGATTACGGGCAGCTCCTTGCAACCACTCAGTTTCATCCCATTCGTCATCCCGAGGGTATAAGACAATGATGCGTACACGCATTGGGCCAGGAATAGGAAGTAAGCTGTCCAGTTGAAGTTGATGATGCTCGTCAATTGTTCCTGTCGTTTCTACGGCCGCCATTGTGACTTCCATTGCTCACCACCTCTCTTGGCAAACCAAATATCCACGGTCGAGTCGCCTAAAATAGGCACCCCTGGAGGGATTCGAACCCCCGGCCCACTGCTTAGAAGGCAGTTGCTCTATTCCACTGAGCTACAGGGGCACATTCTTTCAATGAAGAACCTCAACACCTAGCTCCCAACTTCCAAGAACTCAACCGTGCCCGCCTCGGCATCCATGAACAGCATCTTATGTCGCAAGAGCTGGCCTCGGCCCAGGAGGATCTTCATAACTTCTTGCACTTGCCAGGCCGCCACCATCATGGGCGTGGCGGCAGGACAGCCCAACTGCACCTCAATGCCCTGCTGAGGCACGCTCCCTTCCCCATAGAGGGCGCGCAACCCCCCATCGCCGGGGAAAATGGTCATCACCTGACCCACATAGCCGGCGATAGCGCCATGCACCATAGGGATGCCCATCCTCTGAGCCACTTCCTGCAACGTGAGGCGGGCGGGCAAGCGATCCAAGGCATCAACGACGACGTCAACGCCATCCAGCAACTGAGGCAGGTTCTCCCTGGTGGCCTCCTCAGGATGGGCTATGACCTCCACTGCCGAATTGATCTGACCGACTCGATTGCGAGCTACCTCGGCTTTCAAAAGGCCAAGACCTGCTTCCGCGCTGAGAATCTGGCGGTTGAGGTTGTGATCTAGAAACACATCTCCATCTACGACGACGAGCCGACCCACCCCCATGCGGGCCAGCCCCTCGACCACGCTTCCCCCCAGCCCGCCCAGGCCCACCACTGCCACCGTAGAGCACAGCAGCTTGATCTGTCCCTCCCATCCCACCGTGCCGAGACTTCGCAGATAGCGGCGGGGCAAGATCCGGGCCTCCAAAGCCGCCAGCTCTACTTCCTTAGTCGAGACAGCGAGCTCACTGGCCAAAGCCTGCACTCTGTCCAGGGCAATGACTTCGATATCACCCTCGGCTTCAGCCAGCTCTTGAATTCGCTCCAGCAACGAACGATCCATGCCTGATCTCACTGCAACACGGGCTTGATGCCTTTGTAAACCTTCCGCCCACCCAGGGTACGCAAGATCGTCATCGGAGCGTGGCGGCCCAGTTTCTCACTAAGCTCGGTAGCAGATAGCGGCGTGTTATCGTTCGCTAGAAAGACACGAAAGACAGCGTCGGTCAGGGGAGTGCTCTCATTAATGAAATCTGGCCTTGAGCTGCAATGAGTACGCAAGGATTGCCAAAGAGCATCCACCTGGGTCACCTCGGCCGTGTCGGGGTCAATCCAGTCTACCTCCTCGCTTCCCCGGTGGTTAGTGTAGATGTCCTTGCACTCAGGGCACAGATGGCTCTGCAAGTAGACGCGCAGATCGCGCCCCTCTCTCTCCCACCAATCGAAATCAATGTAGAACTTAGTTTCCAGATTTGGTTTGATCCACCTAGCCATCGTCTTAACCTGTTCTGTCAGCCTCGGGTCAGAGAATCTCCCGATCGTAGATCCAATAGCCGTCACCCACCGCCATAAACGCAGGTGTACTGGCTAATCCAGCGAGGATTGGCCCTGGCGGGCAACGCCTTTCCATGTTGATAGCGCTGTAGAGAGTCTTGGCATGAACCGTGCCCTGGGGGTTGAGCTTGGCCAGCTCAGGGAATATTTGGTGCAGCAATTCGGAGACGGACTTGCCATTCTCCTCAGACCGCATCCACAGGGCGTCAATCTCGGCCGGGTTAGCCTCGCCCAGGACCATCAACTCATCGTATTCGCAGCCGATAGACCTCATCTGCATAGCAAACGACAATCTCCCCCCTACAACCGTAGCCACCCGGATCCATTCGCGTTTCTTGCGTTGGGGGAAGAAGTCCACAACAATGGCCAGAGGGTCATCGGTCCTCTCCAGCCTGATGTACGCCCCGACCGGAATGTCGTTCTTCTCATACCACTGTTTGAGACCATAGACGTAGTGGTATTGGCGAACAACCCAGCCTAGCATCTGCTTGCCCGTCCGGCCATCTATGAGGGTGATCATCATGCGCTCGACGTTTCCCTTGGGGAGCAGACCCTCGACCTTGCTCGTCAAAGGGATGCTGCCCACCCGACGGTGAGGATAGTTAAGGGTGATCGTCACTACGTCGGCGATTTCCTCCCTCGGGCCAGGCACAGTCAGTTCCGTGATCTCATCGTCAATCTCCGCCTCCCAGCGGAGCAACTCCCCGCTGAGACCCGCCCTATCGTATGGCACCAGGCTGTAACGTAAGCGCGGCGGCAGATGAGCGATCTCAGGAGGCTCCAAACGCCGCAGAAACCAAAGGGGCTGGTCATCGCTGCCTACGTCGTCAAAACGGCGGTCCTGCGTCAGGGTATAGTTGAGGGAGAAAACCTGAGTCGGCGGCGGGATTTCGGCCGGCAGATCCAACTCCAAGAGCAATGCTTGAGCAGGAAGCGGCCTACCGTTCACGTCAAGCACGGCCTCGGCGATGTTCAGAAATCCTTCGTGGATCCCGGCCAACAAGCCTTTCAAGAACCACTCGCCGCCGAAGCTCACAAAATCATCACTGAGGCGTAAACGCTCCACCAATATCCGTTGGACATCGGCCCCGTATTGATCGTAGAGCTCAAGGGGCGACGCCAGATCCTCGGCTTCGGGCAGCTCCCCTTCCTCACGATTCAGTTTGTGATAGGACGCGAGCTTCGAGGCGAATTCCCTTGGCTCCTCCTCGCCCTCGACACGCACCTGGATCACCTCGAAGTCACCATATCTGAGGTTGTGGCCCGGCCGCACACCCACCACAGGCCCCAAAGCATAGCCCAGAGCAGGAAAGACGACAGACTGCCCTACCTCGTAGCTCTCCTTCGGTTGATAGAGAACCCCTCTGGACAGCTCCTTTTCGATGAGGGATTCCTCATCCTCACAGCGCTTTCTCATCAAAGCCAAAGTCAGATCGTCACTGGTACGGGGCCTTTCGCCCTCCAGAAACAAATCCTCCAGATAATCGAGATCCCGGTCGTCAACGGCAAATTCCTGCCAGTATGCCGGCGTCTGGGTCTCCCTCACGAACATCAATAGAACCTCCTGAATATTGCGACATCGTGACTTATTATACCAGTTTTCTCCGGCCTTGACAAATACACAACGGACTGTAGAATGAACGGACGGGCAGGATGAACAAATCAGGTGACTCGGACCATGCAAGAATCCATAAATCCTGCCAATCCGTGTTCTTTGACTAATTTCCAAGATTGTGGCATACTTCTGTGCGCACCGAGGCTGAAAAAGGGGGAATACAATGGCAGCTCATAAGAAGGCAAACCGGCCAGGGCTGACTACCATTTACACTGCCTTCGGGCAACTGGAGGCCCAGGTCATCAAGAGCAAACTGGAAAGCGCCGGCATCCCTGCCCTGCTAGACTATGAGAGCATCGGCGTCGTCTATGGCCTCACCGTGGATGGCCTGGGCGAGGTGCGGGTGATGGTCCCGGAGGCCCTGGCTCAGGAGGCACAAGAGCTTCTGAACCAGCCGCCAGATTGGCCGCCAGAAGAAGGGGCAGATTCTTAGCAGAGCGGGCTCCCACGCCCGCAAACCGGCGGCATAGGAGCCGCCTCTGCCGGAGATCTTGGATTTACTAAAACATTAGGAGGATATTTTGAGAACATCAAGATTTACGGTTCTCGTGATCTTGATAGTGGTGATACTCGTTTTCTCATACAAACTGAATGACTACCGAGCCTATCGAAATCAGATTCCGCAGGGAGTTTCGCTAGCAGGCATCCCCATGGCGGGCAAATGGGACACAGAAGCGATGGAACTCCTGGGGGAGGCCATCCTAGAGCCCGTCGAACTGAACTATCTAAACGAGACCATCCTCCTTCACCCTCAGGACGTCGGCTTTCAATTCAACGCCGACGAGATGCTGGAGGAGATCAACAAACTGAAGACAGAGACCAACTTTTGGCAGGGCTTCGCCGACTACCTCATGAACGACGAGTCGCCGCCGGTGGACATCCCCCTCCAGGCCAATCACGACGAGGAGCAGTTGAAGAACTTCCTGGCGGCCATCGCCGAGGAGTACGACCATCCGTTGCAAGAGCCTTCTGCCAACGCCAGTACCCTGGCCTTCGTGCCGGGGCAGCGCGAGCAGCGGCTCGACATCGAGGCCTCTCTGCCGCTGGTCGCCAGCGCGCTTAACTCCGCCACTGACCGCGAGGTGGATTTGGTGGTGAACCTGGGCCCGCTCCCGCGTGAGCCCGGCCTGTGGATGATGGGTCAGATGGTCGAGGGCATCCTGGCAGACTTTCCCGGCTTCTACAGCATCTACATCAAGGACCTGGCCACCGGTGAGGAGTTCGCCGACGATGCAGACGTGGCCTACGCCGGCATGAGTATCCTCAAGATCGCCATCATGATGGAAGCCTACCGCCATCTGGACGGCCCGCCCGACGCGGACACCACCAAGATCCTGACCGAGACCATGACCCTCAGCGGCAACTTCACCGCCAACCTGCTGCTGCGCGACACCATCGGCGACGGCGACGCCTACGAGGGCGTGCGCCGGCTCAACCAGACCATGAAGCTCATCGGGCTGGTCAACACCTTCATGGCCACCCCCTACGACGAGGACGTCCTGCCGCAGCACATCAGCACCCCCGCCAACCAGCGCACCGATTTCAACACCAACCCCGACCCCTTCATGCAGACCACGCCGCAGGACATGGGCCGCCTGCTGGAGATGATCTACCAGTGCGCGGACGGCGGCGGCACTCTCATCGCCGCCTACCCCGACGAACTGACCCCCGACGAGTGCCAGGCCATGTTGGACGTGATGTCCGACAATCACATCGGCGCGCTCATCGAGGCCGGCGTGCCGGAGGGGACGCGGGTGGCCCACAAGCACGGCTGGGTGGGAGACTCCCACGGCGATGCAGGCATCGTCTTCACGCCGGGCGGCGACTACGCGCTATGCATCTATCTGTATCACATGGACTGGTTGGAGTGGGAGGTCAGCTCCCCCCTCATGGCCCGCATCTCCGAAGCCACTTATAAGTATTTCAATCGTTGACATGATGACGAGTAATCGCTTTGCAACCCTTTCTAAAATCGCTCTGAGGGGATTGCCAAATCCCCGCTATAGCAGGGCTCAGAAACCAGGTTTTTGGCCAAGAGCCTGTCTCTCTTGCACCACAGAGAGCCCCAGTAGCAAATTGACCGTTCAGCCAAGGAAAAACCTGGTTTCTCAAACAGGGATCTTCATCACCCTGGCTTTGACTGTGGCCCTCGTCGTCGGCTGCGCTGTGGTCACGCCAACACCGACGCCGACACCCACCCGTGCCG
>CAZQDO010000172.1:0-11081 GCA_964592085.1 uncultured Anaerolineae bacterium
CCCATAGAAGTTACCCATGACGATCACCCACCATAGGTGCGGTTGTAGTATTAGTACCTATCCGAAAACCCGCTCTGAGGCCCGTCCCCGGGCCGATTCCCGGTTATTGGGGGTAGCAAGCAGCAGATCCCTTAGTCCACAGGAGGGTCAGAGTTCAGGACCTTGGTCCACCAGCGAGTTAGCTGTTCGATCACTGCTTCCTCGACCTCAGGCATTGAGAAACCGAGGTTCAGCGCCTCGGCAAAAGGCTTGCCGAATATTGACGCTAACACCTCTCGACGCCTCTGGGCCAGCGGTAACTGATCAGGCTGCTCAGGGACGAAACTGCCCAGCCCCGGTTGGGTGGAGATCACCCCTTGCCTATTCAGCTCTTTATAGGCGTGTGCAACCGTGTTAAAATTGATTCCCAAATCCTTCGCTAGCTGCCGGATGGGGGGCAACCGTTCGCCTGGCTGAAATCTCCCCACGGTTATCAGGTTCTTGATCTGCCCAATTATTTGTAAGTAGATCGGAACCCCGCTCTGGCGGTCAATCTGCATCATCATGGTTGCTCTCCCAAGAGTTTATAGTATAATCATATCGGTATTTGCTTATTTTGTCAAATTTCACAATTGAGCATTTGCCAATCGAAGTAAATGATAGTAAAATATGAATGGACGTGTTGGTTTTTCAGGCTGAGGAAATTGGCACTGAGAGGTAAGGTTTGAGCAAACCCTTGGACGTTCGAGATATCCTCCTGGTGAGCAAATTGCAGAACCAAGGCATGCTGCTCGGCCTGGAGGAAGCATTGACTCAAACATATAGGCCACTCCTGGCAGCTCTGGTGGGGTGTCTCCCCTTAGAGGGGATAGGGATCTTCACTTCTGTATTCGATGAGGTGAGAGATAGCCGACAAATGACAGGCTTCGGCCAGGTGCGCATAAGAAAGGAAAGCTCCGAAGCCGACGTAGTCTACCTGACCCCCTCCCTATCCGCGGTGGAAGATGCTCAAACCATCTGGAGTTGCCTGCTGGAGAAACTGTGCCTCGAGGCAGGAGAACGGGGTATTCAGCGCATCTTTGCTCGCCTGCCTGAGGATGGGCCAGAGGTCGAGGCCTTCCAACAGGTGGGTTTCAGTGTCTACACTCGAGAGGACGTCTTCCGCCTGACACAGATTCCACCCGATCTGGCGCATCTCGAAAAGAGGACGGTGCGCCCCCAGCAACCAACTGATAGCTGGGGATTGCAGGGGCTCTATGCGGACGTTACTCCTCGCCTGGTGCAACAGGCGGAGAATATAACGGTAAGGGAGTGGGAGACCACACCATCCCCCTGGCCCAGGCAGGCCAGACGGGAAGGCTACGTACTAGAGGGTCAGAGGGAGGTCATAGGCTACATACGGATTAGTCAGGGGCAGACCGGACATTGGCTGGAGATACTCCTTCATCCCCGGGCCTACGAGCGCGCCGACGAGCTCGTCGAACAGTCGCTTTCTTTGTTGACAGAATACCCCGCCTGTCCTATCTACTGCTGTGTGCGAAGGTATCAAGGGGGGCTGAGAGCCCCACTCGAAGACAGGGACTTTCAGCACTTTGCCAGCCAATGCGTGATGATCAAGTACACCACTGTCCTGATCAAGGAGCCGGCCTTGAAGCGCATACCAGCTCTGGAGAAGAGGGCAGAGGTGGCCACGCCGGTAATGAAAACACAGCACAATTCATCAATAAAATTGGGGTGACTGCTCAGCCACCCTCCCGAAGGTTTGAGCCATGTCTGGCCGAGAACCACTGCTCGGAGCATGTGTCTCCAGGGTAAAGGCATTGCTCAGCGCAACCTGCGGGAGGGTGAGTAGCCACAAATTGGGCACATATTGAGGTGACTTGAGAAGATATGCAAGAACAAATGAAGATAACCGATGATCTAGAGGCATTGTTAACGGTTTTGCCACCCCCGATAGAGCAGGCTCTTCGAGAGGCAAACGAGGGCGATGAGCTGCTAGAGGTCGTGTTGGATCTTGGACGCCAACCGGAGGCACGTTTTATCAACCACGAAGTCGTCCTCAACGAGGACGAGGTCACCGAGAGGGAAATCGAGCACGTGGTCTCCCGCATCGGCGAGTTCGACGCCGACAACCGGGCGGGAATCGAGCGCACTCTGCATCGCATCTCAGCCATCCGCAACCGCAAGGGGGGGGTAGTGGGCCTCACTTGTCGCGTGGGGCGAGCGGTCTACGGCACCATTGACATCATCCGAGACATCATCGAGTCGGGCAAAAACATCCTTCTCCTGGGCCGGCCAGGGGTGGGCAAGACGACCATGCTGCGGGAGACGGCGCGCGTCCTGGCCGAGAAGAAGCGAGTGGTCATCGTTGACACTTCCAACGAGATTGCCGGGGACGGCGACATCCCCCACCCCGCCATCGGCCGTGCGCGGCGCATGCAGGTAGCGACCCCTTCCCTCCAGCACGAGGTGATGATCGAAGCGGTAGAGAACCACATGCCAGAGGTGATCATCATTGATGAGATCGGCAGGGAGCTGGAAGCGGTCGCCGCTCGCACCATCGCCGAGCGAGGGGTGCAGCTCATCGGCACGGCCCACGGCAACACCCTGGACAACCTGATGATGAATCCCACCCTGGCCGACCTGGTGGGTGGTATCCAGAGCGTGACCCTGAGCGACGAGGAGGCCCGGCGTCGGGGAACCCAGAAGTCCATTTTGGAGCGCAAGGCCCCGCCTACTTTCGACGTAGTGGTTGAGATCCAGGATCGGCAGCGGCTGGCAGTGCATCACAACGTGGCGGCCGCTGTGGACGCCATTCTGAGAGGCCGCTCTCTACCGGCGGGGATCCGCTATCGAGATGAGCAGGGAGAAGTCCAAATCGAGGAGGCGATGCTACCGCCCCTCGATTTGGAGGAGGGCGCCATTCTCCCTCCATCCAAGCCCGCAGCAACCCTGACCGCCCTGCACATCTATCCCTACGGCATAGCCCGCAATCGTCTGCATCAGGCTGCCAGTCGCCTCCACCTCCCCGTGGTCATCGTGGATGACCTGGCCGAGGCTGGAGTGGTCATCACGCTGAAACAGTATTATCGCAAGCGCCCCCGCGTTATCGCCGATGCAGAAGAAGGAGGCATCCCCATCTACGTCCTGCGCTCCAACACCATCAAGCAGATGCAAAACTGCCTGGTGGACATCTTCGGTCTGAAGAGGGAGGAAGCGGATCCCTTCGCCATAGCGATGCGAGAGACCCAGGAGGCCATCCAAAAGGTGTTGGCTGGTACCGGCTCAGTCAACCTCTCCCCTCAGAATGCCTATATCCGCCGTCACCAGCATCAGATGGCCCGCCAGGTGAACCTCGTCTCCCACAGCTATGGCAAGGAGCCGAAGCGGAGGGTGAGGATTTATCGGGAGTGAGAACAATGTCTGCCATTGCGATTAGGGAAAGCTATGTGGACACCTTGCGCTTGTTCGGCGAGGTGGACGAGTTGCTTGATGCGGCTGTAGAGCAATATTTGATTGGCCGTGTTGTCGAGCGCATCAAGCGAGCAAGAGGCGAGACCCAAGCATTTGAGAAGCTTTACGGGATGGATTACGCTGCTTTCGCAGAGCGCGTTCAGCTTGATGCGGACTACTACAATCAAGTCAATCAAAGCAACCCCCTGTGGGAACAGGATATGCTGGCCTGGGAGTATTGGGATGCGGAGGCACGAGAGTGGACAGAGAAGCTCGGCGACATGAGGTGCTCATCTGGGCATATCAGCGCTATGTGCTCAAACCCCTGATGGTCCCGAGGGAAGCCCTTCTTGGGGCTCAGGAAGTAGCGTAGAACTGGTTTGTTTGGCTTAAGGGATGCCTATGTCTTCTATAGGGATTAAACAGACGAGGGAAGAAATAATCGAGAGGATTAAGGCCGGGGTGAGACAGAGCCGCAGCGATATAGTCGCCATTGTCATCTTCGGCTCTTTCGCCAAAGATGGCGACTATCACGATATCGACCTTCTAGTGGCTGTGGAGGCCATAGACGCACCAGCCCTTGACAGAAAAAAAGAGATTCAAGCGATTCGACGAGCTGCCGGTCTTCCCCTTCCCCTCGATGTGCTTCTTTTGTCTAAGGAAGAATGTCACGACAATTTTCAAGCCCATCTACCGCTCTTCTTGGACATCGCCTTCGACGGTTACGTGGTACACGACGACGGTTTTTTCCGCCCTCTGGTGAAAGCAATCAAGCGCTACGTTGAGGAGCAAGGCATAAAGCGGACCGAGACAGGCGGGTGGCGTTTTCCGGTTGCTCGCCGACGTAGCACAACTCTCTCTGCACTGGAAAACATAGATTGGGCTTCCATCTGGCTAAGAGATGCCCAACAGGATATGGCAGCGGCAATCAACCTCTTCGAGGCTGGCATCTTCGACAAGTGTGTTACCCATTGTCAGCAAACCACTGAGAAAGTCATCAAGGCCGTTTTGGCCTGTTTCGGTCGCTTTGAGAAGAGCCACTACGTTTCGAACATTTTGGAAAGCGAGGTAAAAGCTCAAAGCCTGGGAGAGTGGGAAGATAGGTTGGTGCAACTAGCAGCTTGGGCCCGTGACCTGGAACCCGATGCCACCCTGAGCCGCTATCCGGGGATGTTCTGTGGTCAGCTTTGGATACCTTATGATCAATACAATGAAGTTCGGGCTAGGGAAGCCTTGCGTAAAGCTCGTCAGGCTTTGGATATGGGCAGAGCTTTTGTGGATTGGTGGTTTGAGGGGTAGCCAGATTCTGAAGAGAGGACGTTGATTTGAGCCTTTTCATCACCTTCGAAGGTCCAGAGGGCAGCGGTAAGACAACGCAGATAGAGCTTTTGAGCGAGTATCTTGAGGAGAAGGGCTACCCCGTGCTGGCCACGCGCGAGCCTGGAGGGACGAGCATTGGCGACCAAATCCGAGCCATCCTCCTCGCCCCCCGAAACACCGACATGCTGCCTGCCAGTGAGGCGTTGCTCTTCTCCGCGGCACGGGCTCAAATCGTCCATCAGGTCATCCGTCCCCACCTGGCACAGGGCGGCATCGTCCTTTGCGACCGCTACGCCGATTCAACCCTGGCCTACCAGGGCTACGGCCAGGGCCTGGAACTGGAAACGCTGCACACTATTACCGCTCTCGCCACCGGGGGACTGAAGCCAGATCTGACGGTCTATCTGGACCTTGCCGTTGAGGAGGGATTGCGGCGCAAGCTGGCGGCGCATAAAGCGAGCAACTCAGAGTGGAATCGCATTGATCGCCAGGAAATGGCCTTCCACCACCGGGTGAGGGAGGGTTACCTGCAAATAGCGGCCAGGGAGCCCGACCGCTGGCTGGTGATTGACGCTACCCAACCCCTGGAGGCTATCCAGGCTTCGATCAGGGCCAGGGTGGAAGCGAGATTGGATACCAAATATAGTCGCTAGATGGGGGTGATGGACGAGATGAAACTAATCATGAGCATTGTCAACCGAGATGATGCCAGGGGATTGGTCGAGGCTCTGCTAAGGGAGGGGCATCGGGCTACGTTGGTCGGCACGACCGGAGGCTTCTTGCGAGCAGGGAACACGACCATCTACGTGGGTACCGAGGACGAGAAGGTAGACGAAGTACTGAGGCTGATCAAGGAGAACTGCCATACCAGAACCGAGTACGTCAACCCTCTACCGCCCATGATGGAGGCAGGGGAGTTATACATACCTACCCCGGTGGAGGTGCAGGTAGGCGGCGCTACGGTCTTCGTGGTTGACATAGAGCGCTACGAAAAGCTCTAGCGGCTAGAGTTCGTCCCCGGCACCTGGCTCGCCTCCCAGGTCGGGCATGGCCTCCTCGATCTCCTCTGGGCTCTGCCCGGACTCCAGCCTGTCTATGACCTCACCAAACTCCGGCCCCAGGTCCTCGCCCATCTCCTGGCTCATCTTCCGCATCCAGCGAGCCATTGATTTTGGATCGTTCTCATCCAGGCCAGCCAGGCTGCTGGGGTCGGCCAGGTCATCCAGGCGACTCTCCTCGGACCTGGCCACGGCGACGCGAGAGATCAGGCGGGTCAAGTCCTCTCCGCCGCAGAAGGAGCAGCGGGGCGGAGATGCCTCGACCTCCGAGAAGCTCCGCCAGAAGAGAGTCACCCGCCGCCCACAGCCGTTACAGCGATACTCGTAAATCGGCAAAACCATCACTCCTATCAAGGTAACAAGTAACAGGTAACAAGTAACGAGGGATTGATCCTCATCACTCATTGACTGATCGCCTGTAATTATAGCTCAAATCGTTCCTGGAATCAAGTCAAACTGGGAGTAACAGGTAACGAGTAACGGGGCATTGGCCCTCATTACTTACCTCGTTACGCGTTGACTCATCACCCTGACCATGTCAAACTCATCAGAGCCCAATCCTTATCACTTCGAGTCGAATCCCTTGTTAGTCGTCATCTCTGGCCCCTCAGGGGTGGGGAAGGACGCGACCCTGAATCGCATGAAGGAGCTAGGGTATCCCTTTCACTTCGTGGTCACAGCCACCACCCGACCCAGACGGCCCGACGAGGTTAATGGGGTAGATTATCATTTCATCTCCGAGCAGGAGTTCGCCGAGATGCTGGAGCAAGATGAGCTTCTGGAACACGCCCTCGTCTATGGCCAGCATAAGGGCATCCCTAAGAAGCAGGTGCGGAAAGCCCTGGCGAGCGGTAAGGACGTCATCATGCGCATAGACGTGCAGGGCGCGGCCACCATTCACCATCTCGTGCCCGAGGCCGTGTTCATCTTTCTAACCGCCTCTTCAGAGGAGGAGCTGATCCACCGCTTGAAAAAGCGCAAAACTGAGACCCCTGAGGGCCTGAAGAGACGCATCGCTACAGCTCGGGAGGAAATGAAGCGCCTGGACGAGTTTGACTACGTGGTAGTTAACCGCGATACTCATCTGGATGAGACAGTGAAGACCATTGCCACCATCATCACCGCCGAGAAGTGCAAGGTGAAGCAACGCAAGATCGAATTGCAAGGAGGCGTTCGATGAGAGAAGTAAAAACAGGGGGTATCCGACAGTCCGTCATCGCCGGCAGTTGGTACCCCGGTCAGCCCGATGTGCTGCGGAGGACGCTGGAGGGCTATTTGGCGGAGGCTGAGAAAGTGGAGCTGCCAGGAGAGCTGAAAGCCCTCATTAGTCCCCACGCCGGCTACACCTATTCCGGTCCTACAGCGGCCTATGCTTACAAGCAACTGGAGGACGGCCACGTCTTTGACACTGTAACCATCCTCTCACCTCTACACCAGGCCTACCTGGGCCGCTTTGCCGTCACCGAGGCAGGCTACTACGAGACCCCGCTGGGGCTAGTGGAAGTTGACGCCGAGTTGGTGGGAGCTCTGGGCAAAGAGGTGACGCTGAACCGCGTAGGATTCGACGGCGAGCACTCACTGGAGATCCAGCTCCCCTTCCTCCAGCAGGTGCTGGGCCCCTTCACCCTGCTGCCGGTGATGTTGGGCGAGTCCATGTCCAGCGGACGGGGCCTGGCGGCTTGCCGTGAGTTGAGCGCGGCTCTGGCCAAGCTGCTGCGCGGTAGGAAAGCCCTGATCGTCGCCAGCACCGACCTGGCCCATCTCTATGACTACAACGATGTGGTGCGTCACGACAGGGTAGTGATCGAGCTGGTGGAGCGCTTTGACATCGCGGGATTGGCTCGCGCTCTTGCCGAAGGCCGCGGCCAGGCCTGCGGAGGGGCTCCCGTCGTGACCGCGCTTCTGACCGCGCAAGCCCTGGGCGCCAACCGGGCCAGGGTGCTTCATCACACCAACTCCGGCGATGTGACCGGTAACCGCCAGCCCGGCAACTACACCGTCGGCTACATGGCCGCAGCCGTTTACACCTAGAGGGAATCAGTAATCAGGGAATGAGGCTACCTGATTCCCTGATACCTAATCAATGCCATGACCTATGCTGAGGTAGTCGTCAGTACCCCCATCCGACGACAAGTAATCTCAGGCCTGGAAGAGGACTCTGAGAACACATACAGCCCTTTGAGTCTCGCCTTTCACTATTCCATCCCTCCTGGCCTCAGAGAGAAAGCGGCCATTGGGCAACTGGTGCAGGTGCCCTTCGGCCCTCGTCGACTGCAAGGCATCGTGGTGGGCTTGACTGACAGGTCCCCTGTGCCTGAGACCAGGGACATCGAGGAGATCGTTGACCCTGAGCCTGCTCTCTCTCTGGTACAGATCGAGCTGGCTCGCTGGATCAGCGGCTACTACCTCGCTCCCCTCATTGATTGCCTGCGCCTGATGCTGCCTCCTGGCCTGGAGCAACGCACCGAGCTAACTGTGGAGCTGAAGGCCGATGTCTCCATCCCCTCGGACCTGACGCCAGAGCAGCGCGCAGTGGTTGAGTTCCTGCGACAGGAAGGCAAGCAGCGTGTGAAGGACCTGGCGCAGTCGCTTGCGATAGAGGACCCGCGCCCGGTCGTAGACCAACTGGCTCGCCGGGGGATCGTCATCAAGCAGTCAGAGCTGGAAGAGCCTCGGGTGAGGCCCAGGAGGGACCGCTTCGTCCGCCTCATCGCCAACGAGGAAAGAATAGCCCAGGCCATCCCTCGGTTGGGACATTCGTCCAAGCAGGCTGATGTGTTGGAATTCCTGTCCCGTAGCGAGGATCCTTTGCCAACCCTGTCCGATGTCTGCGCCAGGGTCGGCTGTTCCCAGTCACCCGTTCGCGCCCTGGCCGAGAAGAGTTTGGTGCAGATCACCGAGAAACGCACCCTCGTCGCTCCTTTGCTCCCACCCAAGGAGATAGAAGAGGCCATCGCCGAAGACCTGCGCCGCGCTCCTAAGCAGGCGGCTGCCCTGGCCTTTTTGCGCGACCATCCTGAGCCGGTGGAGTTGTCGCAGCTCTACAGAGATACCAACTGCTCCTCCTCCGTGCTACGGAAGTTGGAGGGTAAGGGTTACGTCCAACGTTTCGACGAGGAGCCGTTGGTCATCCTGCGCGTCCCTCCTGATGAGGTAGTGAACAAGATCGTGGAGTTGCGCGGTGCCCAGAAGCAGGTAGAGGTGCTGGATTTTCTCCGGGGCGAGGAGGAGGCTATCTGGATAAGCTGGGTTTACGCTGAGACGGGCTGCAACCTGAACACTCTAAGGGACCTGGCGGCCCACGGGCTGATCAGCCTGGAGGAGAAGGAGGTCTGGCGCGACCCGCTGGAGGGGCGGGAATTCGCCCTCGATGTGCCGCCCAGGCTGACGACGGATCAAGAGGTCGTGTGGAAAGAAATTGAAAAGGTGATAAGTCAACGAGTAACGAGAAATGAGGACAAATCCCTTCTTACTCGTTACCCATTACCCGTTACCCTCCTCCACGGGGTGACTGGCAGCGGGAAAACCGAGATCTATCTTCGCGCTTTGGATGCGATCCTCAAGCAGGAGAAACAAGCCATCGTCCTGGTGCCTGAGATCAGCCTCACGCCCCAGACCATCCGCCGCTTCGCCGCCCGCTTTCCTGGCCGCATCGCCATCATCCACAGCCAGCTCTCTTTGGGCGAGCGCTACGACGCCTGGCGGCGCGTCCGGGCCGGTGGCGTGGATGTGGTCGTCGGCCCTCGCTCGGCTCTGTTCGCTCCCCTGGGCCGGCTGGGGCTCATTGTTATTGACGAGGAACACGAGGGTTCATACAAGCAGGAGCGGACCCCTCGCTATCACGCCCGCGAGGTGGCGGTGAAGCTGGCGGAGCTGACGGGGGCGGTGGTCATCATGGGCAGCGCGACCCCCGACGTGGTTTCCTACTACCGCGCCCAGCGGGGGGAGTACCAACTGCTGCACCTGCCACAGCGCATCATGGGCCATCGGCGGCGGATCGAGGAGCAGCGGACCAGGTATCAGGTATCGGGGATCAGGTACCAGGCGCTGGGAGAAGGGTTTGAGGAGACCCTCTACACCGATTTGCCGCTGGTGCGAGTCGTTGACATGCGGGAGGAGCTGAAGGCCGGCAATCGCGAGATCTTCAGTCGGGCTCTTCAAGGAGCCTTGCGCGAAACATTGGATAAGAATCAGCAGGCCATTCTGTTTCTCAATCGCCGTGGCGCGGCCACTTTCGTCATGTGCCGCGACTGCGGCCACGTTCTCAAGTGTCGTCGCTGTGCGGTGCCTTTGACCTATCACCTTCTCGGTCGTGGCGCTGGAGAACCCCAATTGGTCTGCCACCACTGCAATCGGCACGAGCCGGTGCCCCACGTCTGCCCTAGCTGCGAGAGCACGCGCATCAAGTTCTTCGGCGTCGGCACCCAAAAGGTAGAAGCCACGGTTCAAGCACTGTTCCCCCAGGCCCGCACCCTGCGCTGGGACCGGGACACCACCGGCGGCAAATGGTCGCACGAGGCGTTCTTGCAGAGCTTCATCGAACACGAGGCCGACGTCCTCATCGGTACCCAGATGATCGCCAAAGGACTGGACCTGCCGCTGGTGACACTGGTAGGGGTGGTCGCTGCCGATACCGCCCTGCACCTGCCGGACTTCTGGGCCAGCGAGCGCACCTTCCAACTGCTGACCCAGGTGGCCGGTCGGGCGGGGCGCAGCATCCTGGGCGGCCAGGTCATTATCCAAACCTACACGCCGGAGCATTACGCCGTTCGGATGGCCAGCCGACACGACTATGACGGCTTCTACCAGAAGGAGCTGGCCTTCCGGCGGGAACACGGCTATCCTCCCTTCGCCAGGTTGGCCAAGCTGGTCTACGTTCATCAAAACCGCAAGCGCTGTCAGGAGGAGGCAGAGAGGATGCATCGCATCCTCAGTAACAAAATAGCCCGGCTGGGTCTGCCTGGCGCAGATCTCATTGGCCCGGCCCCCTGCTTCTTTGGACGGTTGCGGGGAAAATATCGCTGGCAAATTGTAGTACGGGCCTCCAAGCCCCAGGCTCTTCTCCAGAACGTGGTCTTCCCCCGCGGTTGGCGGGTGGACATTGATCCTGTGAGCACGCTATGATGATGTCATTATTGAGACACAGAAATGCTTTCCCCACTTTCCTGATCGTGTTGGGAGTCGTGTTCCTGACCATAGGGCTGGTGCGGGGCCATCTTGACACACAGGCTCACCCGGGGGGGGGGGGGGGGGGGGGGGGGGGGGGGGGGG
>CAZQDO010000173.1:0-11067 GCA_964592085.1 uncultured Anaerolineae bacterium
CTGCTGGACTACGTACTGGGGGAAGGGATGTACGGCGTCTACGTTTGTGGCAGCACCGGTGAGTGGGTGCTCCTTTCGACAGAGGAGCGAATGCGTCTGGCCGAGGCGACGGTATCGCACGTGGCAGGGCAGGTTCCGGTGATGGTGCACGTCGGCGCGGCATCCACCCGCGATGCCGTGGCCCTGGCCGGCCATGCTCGCGACATCGGCGCCGACGCCGTATCATCGGTGCCCCCTTTCTACTACAGCGTGAATTCGTCGGGATTGGTGGCTCACTATCGGCGGATCGCTGAGGCAGCGCAACTACCCGTCTACGTGTACAACCTGCCTACCGTCACTGGCGTCAATGTCACTGTGAAGGTTATGCAAGAGTTGCTGGACCTGGGCTGCATACAGGGGTTGAAGTACACGTCATACAACCTGCTGGAGATGCGCCAGATCATCGAGACCTGTGGCGACCGTCTGGCCGTCTTCGCTGGCCACGATGAGATCATCCTCCCCAGCCTGGTGATGGGGGTTCAAGGCGGCATCGGCACGACCTACAACTGTCTGCCCCATCTTTTCGTGGAGCTCTACCACGCCTGGTCCAATGGCGACGTTGCCCAGGCTCAAGAGCTTCAGTTCGTGGTGGACCGGGTGGTGCTGGCTCTAGCCCGCTACAACGTGATCCCGTCCGTGAAGGTGGCCATGCGCTTCCTGGGGCTTGATTGCGGCGATCCTCGCTTACCCCTGAGTCCCTTGACCGACGAGGAGGAGATGAGCCTGCGGGCTGATCTCGAACGAGCGGGGTTCTTTGACCACGCGAGAGTCCTGGGGTGCTGATGGGGCAATGGGCGCTAAACAGCGGGTGATGACGGCCCTCAACCATGAGGAGCCCGATAGAGTTCCCATTGACTTCTGGGCCACGTCTGAGATCAAGCGGTCGCTGCAAGAGCACTACGGCTTTGACGACTACGAGGGATTGTTGCAGTATTTCGGCGTGGACTTCCGCGTCATTCCCGGTCCCACCTACGTAGGCCCAGAGCTGAGGACGTATCCTGGTGGAATCATTGAAGACATCTGGGGTGTGCGCCGCCGCATCGTCAGCGTCGGGGAGGGGGAGCGGAGAGGAACGTACAAAGAGGTTGCCTTCTCTCCTCTGGAGCATGCGACCACGGTCAAGGAGGTTGACAACTACGAGGGGTGGCCATCGCCTGATTGGTGGGACTATTCTCGCGTGGCCGAAGATTGCCGCAGTTGTGAAGGGTACTGTGTGGTCAACGCCGGCGACCGCCTGGATAGAACGGCTCAGTTGAAACCTGCCATGTACTTGCGCGGGGTCCAGCAGATCATGCTCGACCTGGCGTTGAATCCAGCCATCGTGGAGTGCATCATTGAGCACATCGTCGAATACTTTCTCGAATACAATCGGCGGGTTTTCGAGGCGTCGCAGGGCGGCATTGACATCTTCATGATGGGCGACGATTTCGGCATGCAGACCGGTCCCCTGATGAGTGTGGAGATGTGGGAAGCGTTTTTTGAGCCGGGGTTCAGGAAGTACATTGAGCTGGCCCACGAGTATGGCATCAAAGTGATGCATCATACCTGTGGAGGTATCAGGCCGCTGATTCCCAAGTTCATGGACGCGGGGCTGGATATTCTGCAATCCCTTCAGCCCAGGGCCAAAGGCATGGATTTGGGCGAGCTCAAGAAAGAGTTCGGACAGCACCTGTCTTTCCATGGCTCGATGGATATTCAAGAGACGCTGCCTCTAGGCACGGTCGAAGACGTCAAGAACGAGGTGAAACAGAGGATGGAGGTTGGTAAGCCAGGAGGCGGCTTCATCATCTGCACAGCACACAACATTCAAGTGGACACCCCTATTCAGAACATCGTCGCTCTCGTCGAAGCTTATCACGAGTACGGGCGGTATTAGCACGTTCTATCGCACTGGAACTACCAGGAGACTGGAGATGATGTTTACTCCCGACCCGGATTTCAACCGACTGCGAACCACACTTTACCTGGAGGAGCCGGACCGCGTCCCCAACGCCGAACTACACGTGGACTGGCAGATTAAACAGGCCTTCCTGGGCCGTCCCATCCGCAGCGTGCAGGACGACGTGGATTTCTGGTATCAGGCCGGCTACGACTACGTCTATCTGCGCGCCAATTACGAGTATCGCATGGTGGGGGATGGCCAACGAGCAGAGGACCGCCTCTACGCGGGCGACATGCAGCTCAGCAAGTGGGTGGAAGATGAGAGCAGCCTGATCAGCAACCGCGCCGAATTCGAGGCCTACCCCTGGCCCCATCCGGACACCATTGACTACAGCAACCTGGAGGAATGTGCCCGCTGCCTCTATCCGGGCATGAAGATCATCTCCGGCGTCGGCGGCATCTTCACCCGCGTCTGGCGTATCATGGGCTACGAAACCTTCTGCTACGCGCTGGTGGATCAGCCCGACCTGGTGGCGGCCATGTTCCGGCAAGTCGGCGAGACCCAACTGGAGGTCTTCCGGCGCATCATCGAGATGGACGAAACTCGTCCTGAGCATGAGCGAAGGATCGGGGCTATGTGGTACGGCGACGATCTGGCCTACACCGAGGGGCTGCTGGTCGCCCCGCAGGTGCTACGCCGTCACCTCTTTCCCTATCTCAAGGAGATGGGCAACCTGTGTCGCCGCAAGGACCTCCCTTTCATCATTCATTCAGACGGTGACCTGCGCCCGATCATGAAAGACCTGATGGATTGTGGCTTCCACGCCATTCATCCCATCGAGCCCAAGGCCATGGATGGTGTCGAATTGAAGAGGGACTACGGCGACCGACTGGCGCTGCTGGGCAATATCGAGATCGGGGAGACCCTGACCCTGGGCACACCAGAGCAGGTGGAAGCGGAAGTGAAGGCGCGCATCCATGCCCTCGCGCCCGGCGGGGGCTATGCCGTCGGCTCCAGCAACACGGTGGCTCACTACGTGAAGCTGGAGAACTTCAAGGCCATGGTCCAGGCCACACGAAAGTATGGCTGCTATCCGATCAGCTTGTAGTTGTGAGGCTTTGGTATGGGGCGTCACCCGCCGGCCGGCGCCCCCAACTTGTGGGGGGGGCGGCGCGAAAACCCCCAACATGTTGGGGACTCCGATACTGTGACCCTACGAAATCTCAGAGAGCCGTAGTTGTCTTAACGGAGATCACCATGAGCATGACACCCCGTGAACGGGTGATGTGTGCGTTAGCGGGGGAACAGCCCGACCGCGTCCCTTTTGCCGAGGGTTCCGTTGACCAGGTGGTGGCACGGGCCCTCGCCAGCAGCCATCGAGACCTGACCGAGCGAGAGATCTCAGACATGTTGGGCCGTGATGTCGTCGTGCCCGTTCTCTTCCCTCCCTATTTCGCCGATCAGGGTGTCGGCAGCGACGGCCAACCCTACGTCACCGAGGGATGGATCAAGACCCGCGCTGACCTGGATCGCATGGTCTTTCCCGATCCCACAAGCGAGGCGCTTTATGCCGACGCTCGCCAGGTGTTGGAACAGAAGGGAGATCACGCGGCAGTGGCGGCCATTAAGCATGGGGTAGCGCCGATGCTGGTCAGCATGGGGCTGGATGGCTTCTCCTACGCCCTGGCCGACGATCCCGATCTGGTGCGGGAGGTGCTGCGCCGCTACGTAGACTGGCAAGTCGTCGTCACCCAGCACCTTATCGAAATGGGCTTCGATTGCCTCTGGAGCTTTGACGACGTGGCCTACAAGAGCGGCCCCTTCTGCTCGCCGCAGGTCTTCCGCGAGATGCTGCTGCCCGCCTTTCGCCGCTCAGCCGAGGCCATCACTATCCCCTGGATCTTCCACAGCGATGGTAACATCATGCGCCTCATGGACGACCTCCTCACCCTGGGGATGAACGCCATCCACCCCATCGAGCCGGAGTGCATGAGTCTGAGGGAGATGAAGGAGCGTTACGGCCATCGGGTGTGTCTGGTGGGGAACGTTTCGGTGGATACGCTGGGCCGAGGCACGCCAGACGAGGTGCGTGCGCTGGTGCGGGAGTGCATTGCCACGGCGGGGCCAGGGGGTGGCTACATGATCTCCTCTTCCAACAGCATCCCCTCGTATGCTAGACCGGAGAACGTGCGGGCCATGGCCAAAGCCATCCGAGAATACGGGGCTTATCCGCTATAGGTTTGAGGACAGCAGTTTTGCAGATTTGACAAAAAGACCGACGGGAAGCTGTCAGTGGATTCAGGGATCGGATTGAACGGATTTAGGCCGGAGCAGATGGAAGAAATCTCGCTGTGTGAGTGATTATCCGTTCAATTCGTTCCCGAAATCCGTTGACAGTATGCCTCACGCAAAAGGTGCAAAACTACTGGAGGAAAGCGCAGGACAGTTGTTATGAGTTTTCATCCATTGCTGGGCGAGACCCCACGGGTTGAAGTGATCAAAGCCATCGAACAGCGGGGTCCGGCCTACGTGCCGGCCTGGTACAGCTTCTTTGCCAGCGAGACGCGGGAGCGCTACGGGGATCGCCTTCGCCACCTGCTGGACGAATACGATGACGACCTGGTGTTCGCGGTTCTCTCCACCTTTCCACCGATGGCGGAAATGCCCCCAGGGTGGGCCGACGAGTGGGGGTGTAGTTGGATCCACTCTCCTGATGGGGTCGGAGCGGTGAGTGTCGCTAGTCCGCTCTACGAAAGCTGGGAACGGCTGCCCTGGTATTTGAAGCATGGTTTGCCAGAGCTAGGCAAGCGCACGGATCTCTTGGATCGAGTCAGCGCCGCCCGAGCAGACAACCCGGATCGCTACCTGGTGGCGACGACCTGGTTGGCCGTCTTTGAGCGCCTGCGCGCCTTGCGGGGTGCAGAGAACGTCCTGTTGGATCTGTATCTACACCCTGAGGAACTAGGGATCCTCCGTGATGCAGTCATGGAGGAGTTCCTCGACCAGATCCGGGGCATCGCCACACGGGGGGCGGATGCCGTACTCCTGGCCGACGACTTTGGCACCCAGGCAGCCATGCTGCTCAGCCCCGGCCACTGGCGAGCGTTCTTCCGGCCTTGCTATGAGCGCATGTTCGCCGAGATTCACGCACTGGACATGCATGGCTGGTTTCATAGTTGTGGGAACATCCGCGCCATTATTCCCGACCTGATAGAGATAGGCGTTGACGTGCTACATCCCCTCCAGCCGTCGGCCATGGACCTGGCCGAGATCAGGCAGACCTTCGGTGGGCAAATCTGCTTTGCTGGGGGTGTGGATGTGCAGGCCCTGCTGCCCCTGGCGGACAGTGAGTACGTGGCTAACGAAATCCGCCGGCTGATTGCCCTCCTCGATGGCCCGCACGGGGGCTACATCGTTGCGCCTACCAACAGCATCATGCCGGACACGCCGTTTGACAACATCAAGGCCATGTGCCGTGCCATATGGGAGTATGGGCGTCAGAAGCGACAAGCATCGCCCCGAGCTGAAGCTCAGGGCTGAAAGAACCAAGCCCTGCGGGCTAAAGCTCCAGCCCCGAAGGAGCTTCGTTCTCTTAGCGCGGGGACTTTAGCCCCGCGCGGCCTTCTGGAGGGTATTGTGAGTGAGTCACCCATCTGGCACACAGACAACACGGTCTGCCTACTCAAAATGGATTTGGATGGCCTGCCAGGGCCAGAGGCCTTCCGCTCAGCGGCGCTGAGCCTGATGCGCGCGCTGCGACCACCCCTTCGTGCCCAAGTTGCCATCAAGCCCAACGTCGTCTGGAAGATGCCCGCCGACTCCGGCGTGGTGACCCATCCGGCCTTCGTCGGCGGATTGGTGGACGCCCTCCGCGAGCGAGGGTTGTCGGCCGATGACATCGTGGTGGCCGAAGGGGGCGGCATTGAGGGCGACCACGACATGGCCGAGTTCTTCACCCTCGCTGGCTACACCGATGAGCTCAGCTCCCGGGGCGTGGAGCTGCGTGACTTCAACGAGGATGGCTCCGTCGAGATGGCAATGCCTGGCGGACGTGTCCTCCACACCCTTCATGTGGCGCGCACCATCGTGGGCGAGGAACGCACGGTCATCAACGTCGCCAAGCTGAAGACGCATAACTTCGCCACCGCCACTCTCTGCGTCAAGAACATGCAGGGGATGCTCTCGCCCATCCACCATCGCCACCTCTGCACGCGCTACCCGCGGTATGAGGGAGATGATGGCATCGGCGTGGATCTCAACCTGCTCGATTCGCCCTCGCGCTTCTTCAATAAGCTAGTGGACCTGGCTCAGGCTCTCCACCCTGATCTGCACATCATTGAGGGCGTGGTGGGACGCGACGGCACAGGATTTCAGCGAGGTAAGAACATCCCTATGGGCATCGCCCTGGCAGGGATCAATCCACTGGCCGTAGACACTGTAGGAGCCGTGCTCATGGGTCTGGATCCCCAAGAAGTCGGCCCCCTCCGTGCTGCGCGGGAACGCGGGCTTCCCGGCACCGACCCGGGGCAGATTCGCGTGCTCATCGTGCGCAACGGACGGCTGGCTGAATGTCGTGACTGGCAACGATATCGGGCAGATCCACCTTTTGCGGTAATCCAACGCGATGACGTCATCTACGGAATGGAGTGAGAAAGTGGCTGCGAATATACGTCTGGGCTTCTTCGCCTATCCCTGGGATTTGCTGGACGAGGGCATAGACATTGCTCTGGACACGATGGCACACCGCTGCCACTGCAACGCCATCGCTTTGAACGCCAGCTATCATAGCGCCAGGCTGTTCCGCCCGCGTATGGGCGGGCCGGTGACCTGCCAGCGTCCCGGCGCGACGGTGGCCTTTACCCCGGACCCGTCGCACTACGAGGCAGGGGCTCCGCTGCCAGCAGTGGATGGCCGTCTGGCTGAGGCCAGGGTGCTGGAGCGCGCCCGCGAGCGGTGTGAAGCCTTGAACGTGGACTTCGGCCTGTGGGTGGTGGGCCTGCACAACTCCACGCTGGGCAAAGCCGATGCAGAGCTCTGTGTGCGCAACTGCTTCGGAGACATCTACAATTACACTCTCTGCCCTGTCAACCCACGAGCCCGGGCGTACCTGCGTGGCCTGGCAACAGACGTCTGTGCCCAGTTCCGCCCTCAGCGCATCCTACTGGAAGCCATCGGCTACCTGGGCATTCAGCACGGCGTGCATCATGAGCTCTTTTTGCACCCTCTGAGCGAAGCGGAGCGGATGCTGTTGTCCCTTTGCTTTTGTCCACACTGCCTGGCTCGCGCCAGTGAGGCCGGCGTGGACGGGAAAGCGGCTCAGAAACAGGCGCGCCGATGGGCCAGAAACCTGATGGCCGAGGAGCGAGGTGCTCTGTCGGCTGGTTACACCATTGCCGAGATGCCCGCTTTGCTGGTGGAATCTCCGGAGTTGTCTGCCTACCTGCACGCGCGAACCGCGACTACTGCCTCTCTCGTGGCAGAGCTCCACCAGATCGTGACGGCCCACGGCGTGCGGCTGGAGGTCATGCCCACCAGCTTCGTGCGGCCTACCTCTCGCGCCTGGCTGGAGGGAGTGTCCTTGCGGCGGCTGGCCGAAGCGTGTGATGCGCTCCTTCCCCTTCCCTACTTCACCGACCCGGCAGAAGTAGCCGCCGATCTGCGCTGGGTGAAGATGATCACCGAAGGCGTGCCCCTCGTGGCAGGGCTCAGCGCTTGCCATCCCGCCACCCCGTCGGCCGAGAACCTGGCGGCCAAGGTGGTCTCTTGTCTGAATCAGGGCGCTGAGGGAGTGTATTACTACAACTACGGCCTGTTGAGCGCGCAGCGGCTGGATTGGGTGGCCGAAACGAATAGGGAGGTACACTGATGCCTTACGGATACTGCGGCAAGATCCTGAAGGTTAACCTGACCACGCGCGATGTCCAGATCGAAGAGCCAGGCGACACATTCTTCCGCACCTACGGCGGAGGGAGTTGCCTGGCGGTCTATTATCTGCTCAAGGAGATGGAGCCGGGACTGGATGCCTTCGATCCGGGGAACGTACTGGTCTTTGCGCCCGGCGTGACCACCGGCGCACCTTGCTCTGGCCTCTCACGCTTCAACGTCACCGCCAAATCGCCTCTCACCGGTGCCATCGGTGACAGCCAGGGCGGGGGCTTTTGGGGCGCTGAGCTCAAGTTCGCAGGCTTCGATGCCGCGGTCGTCACCGGCCGGGCGGAATCGCCGGCCTATCTCTGGATTTGCGATGGCCAGGTGGAGATCCGCGACGCAACGAATCTCTGGGGGATGGACACTGCCCCGGCACAGGTGGCCATTCGTGAGGAAGTAGGCGAGCCGCAGGCCCGCGTGGCCCTCATCGGCATCGGGGGCGAGAACCGGGTGCGATACGCCTGCATCGCCAACGAGCTCCATCACTTCAATGGGCGCACCGGCATGGGGGCGGTGATGGGGAGCAAGAACCTCAAAGCCATCGCCGTGCGGGGACACGGCAAGGTGGAACTGGCCGATCCCGATGCCCTGCGCGCCATCGCCAAATCGGTGCCCGAGCGCATCCGAGGTAGCGGCGTCGCGACCCTGCTGCAAGACCTGGGTACCGCTGGCTTCGTCCGCTATCAGAACGCCGATGGCGGTCTCCCCACGCGCAACTTCGCCAGCGGGTTCTTCGAAGGGGGCGAGGAGATTGATGGGGCACCTATCCACGAACAATACTACGTTAGAAGCACTTCGTGCTACGCCTGCGCGGTGCGTTGCAAGCAGGTCATCGCCGCCGAGGAGCCCTATCCCATTGACCCGGCTTACGGTGGTCCGGAGATGGAGGGGCTGTCCGCGCTGGGAGCGTACACGGGCGTATCGGACCTGGCCGCAGTATGCAAGGCCAACGAGTTGTGCAATCGCTACACCCTGGACACCATCTCCACCGGCGCTACCATCGCCTGGGCTATGGATTGCTTCGAGCGGGGCATTATCGGCCAGGCGGAGACGGATGGGCTGGGGTTGCACTTCGGCGACGGCGCCACGCTGGTGCGTCTGGTGGAGATGATTGCGCGTCGCCATGGCGTGGGTGACCTGCTGGCTGAGGGGCCGGCACGGGCAGCGCAGGTCTGGGGGGAGGAGGCCGCGCGATTGGCCATTCACACCAAAGGACAGCCCTTCCCTGCCCACATGCCACGGGTGAAGCGCTCCCTGGCCCTGGCCTACGCCACCAATCCTTTCGGGGCTGACCACATTTCCACTGAGCAGGACCCCTTCCTGCTAGACGGGTTCTCCGCCGATTTGCGCGAAAGGATCAAGGCGCTGGGCATCCAGGAAACAGCGGACCTGGCCGAGATGGGTCCTGTCAAGGTGAGGCTGGTGGCCTACTCCCAGCGCTTCTTCAGCATCCTCGACACCCTGGAGCTTTGCTCTTTCTGCTTCGCGCCAGCCTGGTTCTTCGATTATGAAGATCTGATAGCCATCGTGAGGGCCGTTACCGGCTGGAAGACCAACTTCTGGGAGTTGATGAAGCTGGGGGAGCGGCGCATCAACCTGATGCGCGCCTTCAACGCCCGCGAGGGATGGACGGCCGAGCACGACGTCCTGCCTCCACGCATGACCGAGCCATTGATAGACGGCCCCACCGCTGGGAATGTGGTGGACATGGAGGCGTGGCGGGAGGATCGCAGGTTATACTATCAGATGATGGGCTGGGATCCCGACACGGGCCATCCCACTGCGGCCAAGCTACACGAGCTGGAGCTGGGTTGGGTGGTGGAGAAAGTAGGGTAGGTCTGTGGCTACTGCCCGCTCAAGGCATCGTTCACTGCCTCAGCAGCAGCTTCCAGCGCTTCCCTGGGCGTGGCCGCGCTCAGCTCCACTTTCTCCACCGCCTTGCGCAGCTCCGCATCGCTGGTGCCAAGTTCAGAGAACACCGGTATGCCGTAGGCATATTCCAACTGCTCGATCACTGTCTGATACAGTGGATTGTCCTTGAGAAACTGCTGCATCTCTGGTGTCTCCAGGGCGTCCTTGTAAATGGGAACGTAGCCAGTGTTCATGCCCCAGTAGTTGGAGTTCTCAGGGCTGGTCAGCCACTTCACAAACTCCCAGGCGGCATCCATCTTCGCCTCCTCGCCCTGGACGATGACCAGGCTGGCCCCACCGATGGGCGCAACCCTGGCCTTGTTCGCCGGGATCATGGCCACCCCCACCTCAAAGGGGGCCTCTTCTAAAGTGCCGGGCAAGCCAGCGCTGGATTGCACCAGCATCCCCAACTTGCCGGCCAGGAAATCCTCCTCGGCCACTCTGTGCTGGGCTGGGGGCATGACCTTGTGCAGGTTGACCAGCTCGCCCCAAAACTCCAGGGCCTCTATAGCCTCAGGGCCATCGTAGAGCACCCTGGTTTCGTCCTCGTTGATGATCCGACCGCCGTTCTGCAGGATCATGGCGCTGAGATACCAGTGGGTGCTGGACGTGGTGTTGAAGCCCCATTGGTCAACCTGTCCATCGCCATCGGTGTCCCTGGTCAGAGCCTGGGCCACTTCCACCAGCTCGTCCCAGGTTTTGGGGGGCTTTTCGGGGTCCAATCCTGCCGCCCTGAAGAGGTCTTTATTTGAATACAGAACGGACATGCTGTTGTTGAAAGGCATCGTCCACAGCTTGCCCCCTGCGGTGTTGTAAGTCCAGAAGGCGTCGTAGATCTCTGCGCGGTCAATGCCGTTAGGCCCGTCGGTGAAATCGGTGATGGGAGCGAGATATCCGGTCGCGCCGAACATCGGCGCACCACCTATCTGGGCCACGTCAGGCGGCGGGGCGGCATCTGCCTGGATAGTGGCCCAGAACTTCTGGGCTATGGCAGTGTAATTGCCCTGGAAGACCGACTCCACATGGATGTCAGGGTTCTCTTCATTAAACTGCGCAACCATCCCTTCGAGCACTTCTCCGTTGTGACCGCCCATGGCGTGCCAAAACTCAAGCACCATTTTGCCCGACGTTTCCGCCGGGGTGGGGATGGCCGTTGGCTCCGACGTAGCTGATGGGGTGCAGCCAGCCATCACGAGAACAGCGATCACAGCTAAGATAGCCAGGTTCCTGAGCATTGTTCTCTCCTCTCTCTCCCCAAAAACGGGACCTGTGCGGTTGAGGCCCACAACCCTCCCGCAGGTTAGGAA
>CAZQDO010000174.1:0-11019 GCA_964592085.1 uncultured Anaerolineae bacterium
CTGTCCCTCCTGGATGTAGCGGGCCACGCTCTCGGTGGTCGCTCCGAAGATTGACAACTCGAAGTCGTGGTTGGGGCCGGCGCCGTTCATGCCGACGTGGGTGATTATCCCGCGCTCCATCAGATCAATGACGAAGCGCGACAGGCCGCGCTTGATGACGTGCGCGCCCATCATCAAAATCACTTGATTCCCAGCCCGATATGCCATCGTCACTCGCTCGGCCACTTTTCTCAAGCCAGGACCATCGAAAGGTGGCGTATCGTCACCCAGATTCAAGACCTCTGCCAGAGTCATGTCGTGCACCCGCTCCGATAGAGGTCTGAGCCTTAACTTGCTGCGGTTGAAGAAAGGGTAGGGCATCGGTCAATTCTCCACAAAAAGATAGGCCACTAGCCGCTCGTGCTGGCGGAAGTCGGGAATGATGATGTCGGCCCCGGCCTGGATCAGCCGCTGCCGCTTCCACTCGTTGACTCCCTGGCGGTTGGCTTCGTCAGAAGCGACCCCCACGGCGATGCCGCCTACAGACTTGGTGTCCTCGATCTCTACGTAGCCATCACCAAAAGCCACCAGTTCGGGGCCACTCAAATGGTTTTCGTTAAGGATGCGCTCAATGACCATTTTCTTGGAGTAGTTTTGATAATCGTCCAGCGCGCCGTAGATGCCGGTGAAGTACGGCAGCAACCCCAGGGCCGCCGCTTCATCCAGCACGTAGACTTCATCGGTGCCCGAAGCCAGGTAGCAGGAAACGCCCCAGGCACGCAGGGCCTCCAGCATTGGCGCTGCCCCAGGCACCATCATCTCTTCCGGCTCGATTTCGCCACGCTTCAGCCCGGCCACGCGCCCCTTGATGCGCTCCCACAGCCGCTCCAGGTACATCCATTTGTACTCCAGGGAATCCAGAGGCTCCCCTCCACGCTGGCGAACCTCCTCGCAGAGTTGAATCATCTGATAGATGGTCTGTTTGCCCGTCAACTGGTCCACGAACTCGGTGACCACAGCACGCAGTTCTTCCTCGGATTCGTGCGCGGGAGTTTCCAGCAGCACCTCGACCATCATGGGAATCATCACCCCCTGCCACCCCTCGCGGATGAGCGACACCGTGCCGTCGAAGTCGAACAGAGCGTGGCGAATGTGGCCGCGCTGGATGTGAGGGTTGATGATTTCAATGCAAGTGTCGTCAAGGAACATCATCAATACTCGTAGCAACTATCGCCGATGAACTCCCGCAGCAGCGAGTCCGGCGGTATGGCCGAGTCATCTTCGACCGAGGTGATGGACTGCAGGAGGTGATGTACGCGCTCGGCACGCATGGCGGCATCCTGGCGTAATGGATTACCCTTGTAGTGTTCCACCCACTCCTCGAAATGACCGAACAGCCTGGCTCGCATGATGGGGAGCTCGTATGGGAGGCCGCTGTTGACGATGTAGTCGGTGGTGTTCACGTAGGGGATGATGTTGCGCATCTCGCTGCTGCGAACGTAGTGCCAGTGTTCCAGGGTTTGCCGGGGCTTGTAAGCGCGGTGAGTGGCGTCGCGAACCATACGGCGCATCAAGCGCAGATCCGTCCAGCGAACGAACCTCTCATCAGGCCCCTTCATCTGAAGCAACGGTTCGATGTACAGCTTGAACTTCAGTTCGTCGTCAACGCTCCTCGTCATGTCGGCGTACAGACCGTGCAGACTGTCAATGAGGATGATGTCGTTGAGCCCGACCCGCATGGGAGTGTGAGCGTCGTGCCGCTTGCCGGTCTTGAAGTCATAGAAAGGAATCCGCACCTCCTCCCCGCCGATCAGGCGCGCCAGGTGCTCGTTGATGAGCTCCAGGTCGAGGGCCTGGGGCGTCTCAAAGTCATAGTCGCCGAACTCGTCCTTGGGATGGAGTTCCAGGTCGAAGAAGTAGTTGTCAATGGTGAGTGGGACCAGGCTGAGACCCATCTTGGTCAGCAGGTGGCTGAGCTTGATGGTGGTGGTGGTCTTGCCAGAGGAGGAGGGGCCGGCGATGATGACGATTCTCACTTTATCCCGTCGCTCTCTGATCATCTCCGACGCAATGGTGATGTCCTCGTTATAGGCCCGGTCGGTTTCCCGTACAATCTCAGGGAACTCGCCCCGGGCGATGCGAGCGTTTAAGCGCTCGACGGTGTGGAGGTCGTGATCAACAGCCCAGTTCAGCACCTCCCAGATCTTACGCCAGGGGATGTTCTCGTAGGGGCGGGCTGACCTCTCAGCTCGCTCTTTCCGCTGGCGGGAGCGCTCGTCGCGGTAGAGGATGTAGGCCTTGGCAGTTCTGGCATGGCCGTTCTCAATCAGCACCTTCTCGACGATGTCCTGGATCTCCTCGACAGTGGGGATGTGACCTGGCGGCGTGGTTTCCTCCAACATAGCCACCACCTGGTCGGCCAGCTTCTCTGCAATGGCCCGGTCTCGACCCCCTACCGCCACTGCCGCCCGATAGATGGCGTTGGTGATGCGCTCTTTCCTAAAAGGGACCACCGCCCCCGTTCGCTTGACTACCTGCTTGATCTTGGCCATGTTCTAATCCTGCTTCTCAACCGCCCGATAGGTTTTGAACCAATCGAATCCAAACTCCTCTATGAGCTTCAGAAAGTCATCGTTACCCTTTGGCATCGCATTGGCGCGATAGTGAAGGCCAAAATACCGCTGCACGGGGGTGATGTATCCCGTCTCTCTTATCCTCTCGACGCACCTCCTGGCGAATTCCTCCCCATGAACCTCTCGGCAAACCTCAGAAATCGTTCCCAGTCGCTGTTCGGTGATCTGTACCCTGTGACCAGGATACTTCTCATTGAATGTGTCGAGGAGCTCCTGATCCGCCATTTCGTGGTAGCGCTCCGCATGGACGATTGCCTCGACGCTGAGCTTTTTTCGCGGTCGTGGCCTGGTCTTGGGATACCCCAGGCAGAGCAGCACGACGGGAAAGACGCCTTTGGGCAACTGAAACATCTCCCGAAGTTCAGGGAGGTACTCCAGTACGGTGCCAGCGTAAACCGAGCCCAGCCCTAAGGCATCGGCCGCAGTACAGATGCTTTGCGCACAGATGAGGGTGTCCTGAAAGGAGATCCAGAAATGACGAAAGGAGCTCGTAGCGGTGAACGGCGCCTCTTCAAGGCTGGCCCACCGTTCAACACGATGCCAGTCAATGCAAAACAGAAGCAGGACCGGCGCCCTGCCTATGAAAGTCTGGCCATCCCGTTCGGCCAGTTTTTGCTTCGTCTCCTCTTCCTCAATCTTGATGATGGAAAAGGGTTGCAGATTCCCGCCCGTAGCGGCATGGACGCCGGCCTCGAGGACAAGTTGCAGGACATCCGCAGGGACCTTCTCGTCGGAGAAATTGCGGCAACTGGCTCGCTCGATCAGCAGCTTCATCATTTCGTTGGGATACACTCTATCACCGGCAGAGACCTTGATGCCGTGATGGGACGGCATGTCGTCGTTTGTCATTTCAATCCTTCCGTTAACGCGCTTTCTGGGCCACCAACACGTCCTTCTCTTCGGCCGGGAGAAAAGCAATGGTCAGGGCGTTGCGTTGGGCCTGGTGAGTGTGCTCGGTTGTCAGACCTGCCGCGGGCGCAGCTACCTCGTACTCGTGACGCAGATCAATGCCGCTCACGCCCGGATCATCGGTGTTGATCGTCGCCAAAAGCCCCCGCTCCAGAAAAGTTCGCAGCGGATGGCTGGCATAATCGGGCACGGTGCTGGTCTGCACGTTGCTGGTCAGGCTCGACTCGATGCCGATCTGGTGCTCGGCCATGTAGTCCAACAACGCCGGGTCCTCGATGGCCCGCACGGCGTGGCCGATGCGCTTGGCTTCCAAATCGCGAATGGCCTGCCAGACGCTTTCCGGCCCCGTGATTTCCCCGGCGTGGATCGTCACCTGCCAGCCGGCATCCCGCGCTCGACGCAGGTGCTCCACGAACAGGTCTCCCGGCTGGTTGGCCTCATCCCCTGCCAGATCCAGAGCCACCAGCCGATCCCGGTGCTGCAGCAGTGCCCCCAGCTCCTTCCAGGCGACCTCCGTCCCATACGTGCGGCTCAGGATCCCGATCAGGTTCGCTCTGACGCCAAAATCGCGAGCACCTGCCTCCACGCCATCGGCCACGGCTTCCACCACCCCCGCCGGATCGAGGCCGTGGGACTCTGCCATGAACCACGGGCTGAAGCGCAGCTCGACGTAGTCAATGCCCTCTCGCCGGGCATCCTCGACGTTTTCGTAGGCCACCCGGCGGCAGGCGTCGTAGTCCACCAGCACCGCCATCATCCACTTGAACTTGGCGATGAAGGCCATGACGCCGGGTTGGGGGGTCGTGACCTGGACGTGAGGGCGCAGCCCTTCCACGTCCCAGGCGGGCAACGGCAGGTTGTGCCGACGCCCCAGGTCCAGGATCGTTTCCAGGCGCACATTACCATCCAGGTGACGATGCAGGTCCATCAGTGGGAGAGTAGGATCTATCATGTTCGTTTTGTCCTAGAGAAATAGCCAGAAACCAGGTTTTTGAACCCTTTGCATCCCAAATGGATGCGATCGGCATTTTCGATGCCCTGAGAAGCACCTTTGAGTGAAAACCTGGTTTCTCCTTACTTATGCAATGGCTTCAAAGCGCGCCTGGAAGAAGCGCAGGTACTTAGGCTCGTAGACCATCTTCAAGCCCCGCGCCTGCTCGCGCCCATCGTACACCGCTTTGATTCCCTCGGCGACCACGTCCATGTGCGCCTGGGTGTAGACCCGGCGGGGAATGGCTAGCCGCGTCAGTTCCAGGGCCGGATGGCGGTGATCGCCGGTCTTGGGATCTCGCCCCGCGCTGACAATGCCCCGCTCCATTCCGCGAACTCCTGAGTCCAGGTAGAGTTGAGCCGTCAACACCTGGGCTGGGAATTGATCCTGAGGGATGTGAGGGTAGAACCCTTTGGCGTCCAGGAAAATGCCGTGGCCACCCACCGGTCGCACGATGGGGATCTCCCAGTTGATCAACAGGTCACCCAGGTAGAGCACCTGTCCTACGCGGGAGCGCACGTGGTCATCCTCTACAGCTTCGGTGATGCCGATAGCCAGGGCTTCCATGTCGCGCCCGGCCATCCCGCCGTAGGTATGGAGGCCCTCGTAGACCACCACCATGTTGCGGAGCGCGTCGAAGAGGTCGTAGTCGTTGACCGCCAGCCAGCCACCGATGTTGACCAGGTTGTCCTTCTTGGCGCTCATCCAGGCGCCGTCGGTGTAACTGCAGAATTCCTTCAGAATGGCGGCAATGGGCTTGTTCGCGTACCCCTCTTCCCGCTCCTGGATGAAGAAGGCGTTCTCGACCATGCGGGTGGCGTCCAGGTAGATGCGGATGTCGTAGCGGTCACACAGCTCTCGCAAAGCCCGCACGTTGGCCATGCTCACTGGTTGGCCTCCAGCCATGTTCACCGTGCCTGCCAGACTGACGTAGGCAATGTTCTCGGCCCCCACTCGCTTGATCAACGCCTCCAGCTTGTCCAGGTTCACGTTGCCCTTGAAAGGATGCAGATTGCTGGGATCGTGAGCCTCGTCAATGATCACGTCCACAAAAGTGCCGCCGGCCAGCTCCTGGTGCAGACGGGTGGTGGTGAAGTACATGTTGCCGGGCACAGTCTGGCCGGGCTTGATGACTGTCTGGCTGATCAGGTGCTCAGCGCCCCGGCCCTGGTGAGTGGGCACCACGTAGCGATAGCCGTAGCAGGTCTGCACCGCCTCTTCCAGGTGGTAGAAGTTCCTGCTGCCGGCGTAGGCCTCGTCGCCCATCATGATGCCCGCCCACTGCCGGTCGCTCATGGCGCTGGTGCCGCTGTCGGTGAGCAGGTCAATGTAGACGTCCTCGGAGCGCAGCAGAAAGGAGTTGTAGCCGGCCTCTTTCAAGGCTCGTTCCCGCTCGTCCCGGCTGGTCAGTCGGATCGGCTCCACCATTTTGATCTTCCAGGGTTCCGCCCAGGAACGGCGGCCAAATTGCTGGCCCATGGTTTGGAATGTTGGATCGTTCACGGTGTTCCTCCTAAAAGAGAATTTTGGATTTTCACTCGCATTGCATTTCTCGTTGGGCTTCGCCGAAGCCCGCCATCATTCGTTTTCACATCTCCGATGGAGGGTCTCGTTTTCATACCAACGAGATTCTTCGTCGCAAGAACCGCTCCTCAGAATGGCAAGCTGAGTAGTTACCTTCCAGCTATACAAAGCGCAGCCTGATCACGCTTCGGCCTCGTACCTCTCGCTCAAATACTGCGGGGCGAGGGGCGCGTCCTGTGCCAGCAGGGCCAGGGTGGCTTCCAGGATACGCCGTTGCTGGGCGGCATCATGGGGCCGCCCCAGGGTGGCGCCGCGGGCCAGTCTGGTGAAGGTTGCCCGTGGCGGCGCAATCAGGCGGGTAATGCCTGCGTTCCAGCTCGTGAGCGTCGTGGCGATCCCGTTCAGCTCCAGTGCTCGCGCAATCAGTCCAACGGACTGACAACAGATCGGTCACGCCGGGACCAACAAGGCAGTGCGGACTTGCTCGGCTTGGGCCGCCTGCAGGGTAGCAGGGATAGTTTCGTCAATTACCTGGGTGACGTCGGGTTGGTAGCCCATGAAGCTGACCATTGAGGGGGCCAGCTCGCCGATCACACCCTCGGCTACCAGGTCTTCCAGGTGACGCAGCGGCACCAACACCTGGGGGTCCTGATTGACCGCCGTGTGGTCGTAGTGGTCGTGTGAGATAGCCATCGCGTCCAGCGGCGTAGACGAGGGAATCAAGCGGACGCTGTAGTCGCCCAGGGGATTGGCGGCGTCGAAAGGTTCGTGAAGCCCTGGCAAATAGACGCCCGCCGACGAGATCAGCATCAAACGACTGGTCGTCAGATCAATGCCTGGGCCTGCTGGCGCAACACTGTTTTTAGGACGCGGGTAGTCTTTCCACTCAATCGCCCCCGTCTGCTGATAATGGGCCAGCCAGCCTTGACGGAAGTTGGCCAGCCACTGATCCCGATTCTCCAATATCTCCACCAAGAAAACCCCCAGTCAAAGATCGCAGGCTAATTCATCCCTAACTGAATGCCCCTGCTCTTTACTCAATCAACAGAAAAGCGTAACGGTTCATCGGTTGAGAATAATCCGCTAGAACCTTAATGGGATAGCCATACTGTCGGACCGTCGAGAAAACATCTATGGCCAATGACTCTGGAGAGGGGCGCGCTGATCGTGGATCTTTACATTTCTCTCTCATGCCTGTACAATCACCGCAGATGCCACAACTGTCCATGAACAGAAGAAAGGCCTTTTCATAGCCAGAGAGAAAGACCTCTCTCTCCAGCTTCAGAAGTGCCTGGTTCACCCCTCTCGACCACGTGTGGCGGTCTTCGGGCTTGTCCACTGTTTTCTCAAAGTGGAATATCACCGCCGTGTGGTATTCGTCAAAAAACTGTCGGCATTCTGAAACAGCAGGAACATTCGGAGGACAGGATGCATTTCGGCCATATTCTGCGCAGCCAAACGTACACTTCATCCGCACCCATTGGGAGACAACGATGTCCTGGGGATGGATCCACCTGAAGTCTGTATAACCGCGCTTTTCAAACAGAGTTTCCAGTTCTTTTCGGTTATCCATGATCGGATTGGCTTCCTCCTTAACATTTGGTCACGACCGCGAATCGGGTCGTGAGTTCGCTTGATAGATCCACTGCCTCAGCATAGTGCGCATAAGTATACCAGGTTTTGGTTTCTTTGGCAATACCAAAAGCCATCTGAGAGACACGCCCATGTCTCTTTGACACCCTACTTAAGCTGGGCTATAATAACCTGTGGAGTCTACACTTGCCAGGAGGAACAAATGGCTCAATCACAGAGATATGATGTTGTCATCATTGGCGGAGGGCCGGGAGGGTACGTTGCCGCCATCCGCGCCGCCCAACTGGGAGCCCAGGTCGCCCTGGTGGAGAAGGATCGCGTCGGCGGCACCTGCCTGAACCGCGGCTGCATCCCCACCAAGGCGCTGGTGCGGAGCGTCGAGGTGCTCCAGTTGGTGGAGGAAGCCCCGGCCTTCGGGGTGATCGTCGAGGAACCGGCTTTTGATTTTGCTCGCATCATGATTCGCAAGGACGAGATCGTGGCCCGCCTCGTCGGAGGGGTGGAAGCACTGTTAAAAACTTACAAGGTGGAAGTCGTGTCAGGGACGGCGACGATTTCCAAGCCCGGCCTGGTTCTCGTAAAGCCATCCAGCGGTGCCCCGTCTCCAACCTCCAACCCTTCGACTACGCTCAGGGCAGGCCTCCAACCTCTAACCTCCAAAAACATCCTCATCGCCACCGGCTCCGTCCCCGCCCGCCCCCCCATCGCCGGTTTGGATACGCCGGGCGTCCTCACCAGCACCGAGGTTTGGGAGTTGAAAGAGGCCCCGGATAGCCTGGCGGTCATAGGCGGGGGCATAATCGGCCTGGAGTTCGCTGCCATCTTCCACGCCCTGGGTACAAAGGTCACTGTGCTAGAGATGCTGCCCAGCTTGCTGCCCCCTGTGGACGGCGAGCTGGGCCGTCGCTACAAGAGCTATCTCCAGCGGGGAGGGGTGGAGGTGCACCTACGAGCGCGGGTGGAGGAGATCCGGCCGAAGGGAGATAGGCTGGCAGTCAGAGTTGCCGGCCTTGCCGAGGAGGTTGAGGCGGAGAAAGTGCTGGTGGCCACCGGGCGGGTGCCCTACACCAATGGACTGGGGCTGGAGGAGCTGGGAGTCCAACGGGAGCGGGGAGCTATCGTGGTGGACGAGCACATGGCCACCAACGTGCCGGGGGTGTACGCTATCGGCGACGTGACCGGGGGGATCATGTTGGCCCACCTGGCCAGCCGCCAGGGGGAGGTGGCAGTGGAGAACATCCTGGGCCACCCTGTCGCTATGGACTATCGCGCCGTGCCCAATTGCGTCTTCACCCTCCCGGAGATCGCCGGCGTGGGGCTGACCGAGGAGGCGGCCAAAGCAGAGGGACTCGACTACGAGGTATCCCGCTTTCCCTTCTCGGCCAGCGGGCGGGCTCTCACCATCGGGGAGACGACGGGCCTGGTGAAGCTGGTCTGCGAACGCGCATCGGGCAAGGTCCTGGGGATGCACATCATGGGGTCTCAGGCCAGTGACCTCATTGCCGAAGGGACCCTGGCCATCCAGATGGGGGCCAGGGCCAAAGACATCGCCGAGACCATCCATGCCCACCCCACCTTGCCCGAGGCCATTATGGAAGCGGCCAAGGCAGCCGCCTTTGGCCAGGCCATCCATTATCGCAAGAGATGAAGGCTCTTTGGGAATTGGTGTGGATAGCAAGCCGGAGTCCCCAACTCGTTGGGGTCTGCCGTGCCGCACCCCCAACAAGTTGGGGACTCCGATGCGTGACCCTGCGAAATCCCAGAGAGCCGAGATGAGTTAAGGAGGCAGACGTGCCGAACCTCAAAATCATGAGAGCTACAGCCGAGATGCGTCAACAGACACGCCCGACGGCAGAGCGACTTTATCGCCAATACCAGGAGCAGGTTCCCCGCTTGATCCGCCAGTTGGCCGGCCCCACTCAGGAGGAGCACGATCAGGCTTTCGACCTGTTGAGTCAGATGGGCGAGATGGTCGCCTCCGAGTTGCTCGACGCCCTGGCCGATCCGACGCTGGACGACCTCGCGGCCGACGAAGTGGTCTCGCTGTTGGGCGTGACGGGCGACGACCGCGCCCGTGAGCTGCTGTGGGACTTCTTCCAGGCTCACCAGGACGACCTGGAGCGTGCCTCCACTGCCGCCCTCAGCCTGAGCGGGCTGGGCGACGGGCGCGTTCTCCCCTTCCTGCGCCAGACCCTCGACGCTGACGACGAAGAGCTGGTCTCCAATGCCGTGGCTGCGATGACCACTGTCGGCACGATGGAAGACGTCCCTCGCCTGCGCGAAGTCCACCGCAAGCACCTGACCGACTGGGAGATTCGCTACGGGATCGCCAATGCAGTGCTGGCCATCGCAGGCGAGGCCGACCAGCGCACCTTCAACCGCACGCTGGACGACATTCAGGCTCGTTTTTCCGACCGCCGTCTGTGGGACGACATTTGGGCCATCCTGGAGCACGACTTTGGGACGAAGGGCGTCACATGGCATTAAGTGGAATCAACGTCTCCATCGGCACGGCTACCGTGTTGGGCCTGGCCGACGTTGCCATGGACGCGGCGCCCACCACAGCCTATCTGATGCTGGGGGGGCGCTGTGTCATGGATTGCGGCTTCTGCGCTCAGGCGCGCTCCAGCCAGGCCAATGCCCTGAAGCTATCCCGCGTTACCTGGCCGGAGTTCGATCAGCCGCAAACCCTGGCGCTGCTGGCCAAAGCCGTCGAGCGAGGGGACATCCGGCGCTGTTGCCTCCAGGTGACGGTGGCCGAGGGCACCTTCCAGCGCACACTGGCGGTGATCCGAGCCGTGCGGGAGACCTGCGACGTTCCCGTTGACGCCGCCATCCTGCCCAAAAACATGGCTCAGGTTGAGGAGCTGTTGGTGGCAGGAGTGGATCACATCGGCTTCGGATTGGACGCCGCTTGCGAGCGGGTTTTCCAGCGGGTCAAAGGCGGGAGCTGGGCGCGGAGCCTCTCCCTCATCGAAGAAACAGCACAGCGGTTTCCCGGCCACGCAGCCGTGCACCTCATCGTCGGCCTGGGTGAGACAGAGCAGGAGATGACCGACATGATCCAGCGGATGCACGACCTGGGCCTCGTTGTGGGTCTGTTCTCCTTCACCCCCGTCCGAGGCACCCACATGGAGAGCGCTTCCCCGTCCCCCATCGCCACTTACCGTCGGATGCAGGTCGCCCAATACCTAATAACCAATAACCTGGCCTGCGTAAGAGACTTCGCCTTCTCCCCCGCAGGACAACTTGTCAGCTTCAACCTTCTCCGTTTACGCGAAGTCCTGTCCGACGGCGTGGCCTTCCAGACCTCCGGCTGCCCCGATTGCAACCGCCCCTTCTACAACGAGCGGCCTGGCGGGCCGATGTACAATTACCCACAGCCATTGA
>CAZQDO010000175.1:0-430 GCA_964592085.1 uncultured Anaerolineae bacterium
GACGGGATATCGAATATAGGTGATAACCTTTCTTAGCATATCAGTTCCTCCTTGTCATATTCGGCAAGAAACCAGGTTTTTCTCCGCCATAGACGACAGGATTCTGGCTGAGCAAAGTGACTGGATAGTCATATCTCCTTGCTTCCAACACAAAAACCTGGTTTCTAACGAATGGACTTGTGCAGGGGCCCTTGAACCGCGAAACCCGCGAAGCCCTTTCGCGACTATCGTGATCCAAACTGACCCCGTCAAAGCATCAAAGCCTCTATTGTCTGTCGCGAACAGGCCACACGGAGTGATTAGAAGACTTGGCGACGCTATCCATGAATCCGTCACCCCCGTCCACGAACACGGCACTGTCTTGGTAGTCCACATCGGTGGTACTCGACCAGTAGTAGTCGTCCTCCTCGAAGTTGATGAAGGGGTGGGG
>CAZQDO010000175.1:440-11015 GCA_964592085.1 uncultured Anaerolineae bacterium
CTATTTGTTTTAGGGGGGGGGGGAAGTAATCGCGGGGTCATAATCGCCGTAATACATTACACTCAAGAGCTCCTTATTGTTGGGCAGCCGCCAATCGCCAGCGCTGGAATCATCCGAGAGCCCGCAATAGCCGTTTGCCAACGAATTGGCCGCTGTAAGCGCATTGCCCCAAGTACGATAGTTGTGTCCTGTGATATCACCAGAGAAGAAAGTCGAGCAATAGGCATCCTTCAACCAGATCAGCCCCGTCAGGTTGTCGGTCACCGTACCGTTGCCGTTGTCCGTGAAGCGCGGGTCCGGCCAGGCCACGCCTTTCTCCAGATCACCGTCCTGGCCTGATGGACAATTCGTACCCCCACATGTACAGGTCCCTGACGTCCCATCATCTTTGTAACACTCCGTCTGCCCGGTCTTGGGCACGCCTGCGGGACTTGTGCACACGTTGGCCGTGCCGGTCTGCAATCCCCATTCCCCCCCAGCCACGTTCAGCCCCCAAAAGGTCTTGCCATCGGCCACCTCCCCTGTGGTGGCGCCATTGGCGTCGTCCCTGGCCGGGGCCTTGGCCATGGTCTCGTTCAGGGTGTGCATCGTCCCCGTTCCCGGCGCCACGCCCGGCTCCGTGAACGTGCTCTGCGCCCCGTCCGCGCCAGTATCCAGACGGCTGTAGATGTCCTCCAGGGTGAACGAGTTCGTGGCCCCAGGCGCAGCGGGCGAATCCACATTCCCGGCCAACACGAACACCGCCGATGAGAGCAACACTCCCACCACCATTCCGACTCCGACTAGCATGTACTTGTTGCGCATCTTGAACCTCCTTTTGATTTATGTGATGGAAGCAAGGAAATTCCGTAACTCCGTACCTTCCATGATTCCGTGATCCAAATCCTCGCCTCCCTTCGCCCCCCCTCTCACGCCATACCAGAGGCATAGCGCAGTACCTGGCGGATCAGGCTGCGAGGCTTGGACGGACTCTCCGGCTGGAGGGCAGGCATCTCGTCCTCCAGGATGAAGTGGGCATAGGCCCAACTGAACGCCTCCACCTCAATCGGCTTTTGGTATTCTACTACGACTGGCGTGAATTTGCGGGCAGGAGACAGCATCACTCATCGCCTCGTTACTCGTTGCCTCCCCCTCAGCGGATGACGCCCAACTCCTTGCCCACCCTCTCGAAGGCCGCCAAGCCCTTGTCCAGGTCGTCCCGGCTGTGGGCGGCGGTGTTCATCACGCGGATGCGGGCCTGCCCGCGAGGCACAGTGGGGAAGCCCAGGGCCATAGCAAACACCCCCTCCTCGAACAGCCGCGCCGAGAACTGCTTGGCCAGCGGCGCCTCGCCCAGCATGACCGGCACGATGGGCGTCTCCGTCTTGCCGGTGTCGAAGCCCAGGTTCTTCATCTCGGCCTTGAAGTAGCGGGTGTTTTCCCACAACTTGTCTACCAGCTCGGTGGACTCCTCCAGCAAGTCAACGGCTGCCAGGCAGGCGGCAGTGTCGGCTGGGGTGGTGGCGCTGGAGAAGAGGAAGGGACGCCCTCTCTGGCGCAGGTAGTCAATGATCACCCTCTTGCCAGAAAGCGACCCCCCGACCACGCCGAAGGCTTTGGAGAAGGTTCCCATCTCCACGTCGAACTTCCCGTGCAAGCCGAAGTGGTCCACGATGCCGCGCCCGCCCCGGCCCAGCACCCCCTCGCCGTGGGCATCGTCCACCATGGTGATCACGCCGTACTTCTCGGCCACCTCGTACAGCTTATCGAGGGGAGCCACGTCGCCGTCCATGCTGAACACGCCGTCGGTGACCAGCAGGCCGCGGCGGTACTGACCGATGTTCTCCTTGATCACCCGCTCGGCGTCTTCGGCATCGCAGTGCTCGTAGACGACGATCTTGGCCCTGGACAGCCGGCAGCCGTCAATGATGGAGGCGTGGTTCAGCCGGTCGGAGAAGACCACGTCCTCCCGGCCTATCAGGGCGGGGATGGCTACCTGGTTGGCCACCAGGCCGCCCTGCACGTACAGGGAGGCCTCCACGCCCTTGAACTCGGCCACGCGCCGCTCCAGCTCCAGGTGCAGGGCTTGCGTGCCGGCGATGGTGCGCACCGCCCCTGGGCCGACGCCCCACTGGTCAATGGCTCGCTTGGCCGCCTCCTTGATTCTGGGATGGTTGGCCAGGCCCAGATAATTGTTGGTGCAGAAGTTGAGCACCCGCTTGCCGTCCACCGTCATCCAGGCATCCACGGGCGATTCCATGGTGCGGATGTTAATGAACAGCCCTTGCTCTTTCAGGTTGGCCACGTCTTCGGTGATGAAAGCCAGTTTGTCGGTCATGATTCGTGTCCTCCTTCAAGTTGGTAGGTTAGTAGACGAATTTACGAATCCACGAGTTTACGAATGCACGGATTTACCACCCTTGTTGCTCCATGAACTGCCTGAAGGCAGCCTGGGCTTCTTCCAGAGACTCCAGCTCGTCCACCAGATAAAGTTCGATTCCCAGGCGGGAAGTGATGGATTCCAACAAATCGTAGGCATCCTCCCTCTTGACCCAGATCTCGCCCGGCAGCCGCTTTAACCTTTCGACCAGAGCCAGAAATCGCTCAGGGAACTCCTCCAGGTAGGTTTCAGGCGAGGCCAGGTGGGTGTCGAAGATGAAGCCCGACGCGTGGTCCACCGTCAGCGTCTGGTAGGGATAGTGGGGTCTTTCGCCTCTCTTGTCTTGCACGGGGGTGGGCGAGAGGAAGAAGTCTATCTCCCAGACGGCCTCCATAGGCTGGGTCGCTTTCTTGAGCCTGGCCAGGCGAAGCTCATCTATGGGCACGTCAGGGAGCTCTTCCTCCTCCAGCAGGGCGGGCTCCAGCCAGGCATCCCTCCACGAGAGGCCCTCTTTCGTTTCTTCTGGCACCCTGACAAACCAGAGCTCCTCGTTGGGTGGATCGAAGATGGCAGGGTCTTCTTTGAAGCGAAGACTGACCTCCCTCGCCTGTTGCAAGGCCAGGGTGAGAAACCTGGCCTCATCGGCTGTCAGGTGCCAGGGAAAGCACGCTGGGCGGTAGCTGCGGAACAGTGGCCAGGCGTTTCTCCCCCGGAACTTCAGGCCCAGGCGTTTGATCACCTGGCGATCCTCCTTGGTCAGCTCTTCTCTGTCGGCGAAGGAAGCCATCAGGCACTTCTGCATCATGAGCTCTTCAAAGGCTTCGGAAGGATCCAAAGGAGGGTCGGATGCGATGCGCATGTAGCTTTCCAGTCCCTCGCTGCCCAGATACACGGCCAGGGCAAACATCTCCCCCAGAGCACCCATAATGCAGCAGTAGCCAATCTCCCCGCTGACCGGATCCTGCACCCCGAACACGTCCGAGTCGTACATCCATGTCCATGCCTCGATCTCTTTGAACTCCAGTGCCGCCTGGTAAAGAGCCTTCCAGTCTGATGTAGTTGGTGCTGTTTCCATGACAAGTGACCTCCTTGTTAGTCCTAGGTCCGAAGTCGTGACACCTGGCGACTTAGGACTGATTGACCCAGTATAGCACAGCGTCCCTGTTTCGTCAAGGACAGTTTGAAATTATTGGCAAAAGGTGTTAAAATGGGCTAGTATCTCGACTTGGGTGGATGGGGACTCAATTATGCTGATGCGAGGAAGAGCTCAAAAGGCGATCATAGCGATAACCCTGATCTCTGTGCTGGGTCTCATCTTCCTCGCGACTTTAGCCAAGAGCGTCATTCGGCTAACGCCTACAGTGGAGATGCCCTCACCGACACCAACGGAGATGCCTTCGCCGACGGCAGTCCCGACGCCAACGCCAGTCCTAGACAGTGGTTACAATGCGAGGCAGCGGATGGTTGAGGCCCAGATCCGCGCCAGGGGAGTGTCCGACGAGGCTGTTCTGACAGCTATGGAGACGGTGCCCCGCCACGAATTCGTGCCCGACGACTACCTGGGCTATGCCTACGCTGATCACCCCCTCCCCATCGGCTACGGCCAGACCATCTCCCAGCCCTTCATCGTGGCCTGGATGACCGAGCTACTGGAGTTAGATAGGGATAGTAAGGTCTTGGAGATCGGCACCGGCTCGGCTTACCAGGCCGCCGTGCTGGCCGAACTGACGGACCAAGTCTATACCATAGAGATCATTGAGGAGCTGGAGCAAAGCGCAGAGGAGACGCTGAAGAGGCTGGGCTACACCCAGGTGAAAGTGAAACACGCCGACGGCTACTATGGCTGGGAGGAGTACGCGCCTTACGATGCCATCATCGTCACCTGTGCGCCCGATCACATCCCCCAGCCTCTCGTCCAGCAGTTGAAAGACGGCGGGCGGATGGTATTGCCTGTTGGACCGCCAGGTGGCTACCAGAGCCTCTGGCTGATCACCAAACAGGGCGACCAGGTGCTCTCCATGAACCTGGGCGGCGTCAGCTTCGTGCCCTTGACGGGTGAGCATTAGACAGGATGGTCTGAGATGTCGTTAGTCTCCATGATCATTGCCGACCGCATGGAGTCGCTGACCAGGTACTACGACCGCTGGATGAGTCTCATCACCGGCGGACAGGACAGACGGGTTCGAGACGCCGTGCTAGACCATATCGAGCCTGGCAATCTGGTGCTGGACGTGGGCTGCGGCTCAGGGACGCTGGCCATCAATGCGGCTCAAAAGGGGGCTCAGGTCATTGGCATTGACCAATCGCCGGCCATGCTGAAGCTGGCGCGGGAGAAGGCGCAGGTCAGCGGGGTGGAGGTTGATTTCCGCCTGGCCCAGGCTCAGAGCCTCGACCTGGGCGAGAAGTTCGACGTGGTGACCGCCACCTTTGCCCTCAGCGAGATCTCTCCCGACGAGGCGGAGATGGTGGTGGCCGACCTGGCGGAACACCTCAAGCCAGGGGGCAAGATGATCGTGGCCGACGAGGCGCGCCCCACCCAAGCACTTCAGCGCCTCGTTTCCGGATTGCAGCGAGCTATCGTGGCTTTGCTCACCTTCCTCATCATCGAGGAACGCCCCACCCGCCTGCACGATCTCAGGGCGCTACTGGAGGGCGTAGGGCTGGCCGTGACCGGCGAACAGCTTTTCCAGAACGGTGCCCTGCGCTTGGTGGTAGCTGAGCGACGAGGGCCGGTGGTCAAGCCCAGGCGAGAGATCCTGGACCCCGTAATCTACAGTGGCCTCAAGGGTTTTCTGTGGGATGCTCTCTGCTGGCTGTTTATCCTGCCCCTGGCCGTGAGATCGGGGCTCTACCGAATCGGCAGCCCAACGCGGGACTCGCCCCTCCTTCTCACCTGCAATTTCTACATGACGTTCAAACAGGTGGTCAAAGCGCTCCAGGGCCGGCATGGCTGGCTTTTGGTGCAAGACACCGAGGGGTGGAACGTCTGGTGCGCCGCCGATGCGGGTATCTTCAGCGCGGAGAAAGCCGCAGCTTTGATGCGCGCCTACGACGTAGATAGCCTGCTCGACCACAAGACCATCGTCGTACCCAGGCTGGGCGGGAGGATAGCGCGGCGACTGTCCCAGTTGACGGGATGGAAGGTCGTCAAAGGCCCCATCGCAGCCCGCGACCTGCCAGCGTTCATTGAGGGTGGTCTGGTGACCACGCAACCCATGCGCAGCTTGCGGCGCTACTACGGCCTTCCTCACCGGTTGAGAGTGGGAATGCTAACCGCGCTCGTCGCCGCTTTCTGCGCTTTACCTTTCCTGTTCGTGCTGAGGGAGTTCCTGCCGTTTTTCCTCGCCTTCGGTCTCGCCAGCTCTTTTGTGCTGGGCATCTTTCACTATTGGATCCCAGGCCGGACCGGTGTGGTCAAAGAGCTGCTGTTGGGAGCGTTGGCCTTCTTATGCCTGCTGGCCTGGACCGTCGCGCAGGGCCAATCCTTGACTCTGCGTCTGGGATGGGTCGTGCTGGCCCTTTTCATCTATTCCTTCGTCCTGGGCTACATGTACCAGAGCAGCACGCCAGTCATTTATTGGAAAAGGGTGTGGAGATAGATATGTTCTTGAGAGGAAGAAAAGTGATTATCCGTCCTATGGTCAGGGAGGACATAGACAAGATGGGGGAATGGCGGCCCTTCACCGATCCGCTCAACTCTCTGTGGAATAGGCCGCAACGCAGCAGCACAGAGAATGACATCTGGTTTGAAGCGCAAGCCAACGACCCCAGTCGGCAGTGGTATGCGGTCGAAGACCTGGTGGGTCGCCTGATCGGACGGCTGAGCCTGCGGCGGATCAAGCGGCGCAAGTCGGCCCGGCTAGGCATCACCCTGGGGGCCGACTACGTGGGTCAAGGCTACGGCACCGATGCCATCCGCACGTTTTTGGTCTACTACTTCCATGAACTGGGCTTTGAAACGCTCTACCTGGACGTGGCCGCTCCGAACAAGCGCGCCATCCGCTGCTACGAGAAGTGCGGCTTCCAGCACGTCAGCAGTCACTACCAGGAGGCTGGTAGCGATGGGAGCCTGGCCTTCCTCAAGGATGATGCGTATCGCGACATCAGGCAGTTCTTCAAAAGGAAGAATGGGCGCAATGTCGTCCTGTTCTACGACATGAAGATCCAAAGAGAGGATCTGAAGCCGCAGGGATGATAGCGTCACAAGAGACCGCGGCAGTGCACCGACTGATAGGTTGAATTAAAAGGGGGCAAAATGCAAGGCGATAAGGTGAGATCCAAGCTGGTGTTTGCTCTAGGGGTGGCGATTTTGGTCGGCGCGTTCCTGTTGCTGGCGCTGAACGCGGGAGGGAGGGTCTTGGCCGTTGGGCCACAACCGCCACTGAAAGGGGCCAGGCCCCAGGAAGCGCCCACGCGGCCGGCCTCGCAGGACGCTCCGTCTTCCCGCACCGGTTTCGTGCCGCTGGCGATGGACCTGTCTCACTTGAGAGGAGACAGAATGCCTGAAGGAGTTAGCGCTGCGGCTCTGCTCAGCAAGTGGGATTGGCGACAGCAGGGCGTGGTCACTCAGGTGCAGAACCAGGGTAGTTGTGGTGCCTGCTACGCTTTTGCTTCCCTCGCGAACTTCGAGTCCATGCTGCAGATTGCCGGCGCCGGCAGCTACGACTTCTCCGAGAACAACGCCAAAGAGTGTCCCTGGCACGATCCCAGTTGCGGTGGAGGGAACTACTGGGAGATGGCTGGCTGGTTCTCCCAGAAAGGGCCGGTGTTGGAATCGTGCGACCCGTACGTGGGCAGCGATGTCAACTGCAACGATGCCTGTCCGTACATCAAGACCCTGCTGGACTGGAGATTCATCTCGTTCGACATGCCCGATACCAATGTGTTGAAGAGCTACATCCAGACCTATGGGCCGGTCTACACCTCGATGTATGCGGGTGACTTCTTCGACCTGAATTGGCAGCGCGAATTCTCGGACTACGATGGCTCCTATACCCTCTACCATGCGGGGGCGCGCGATCCGAACCATACCGTGTTGATTGTTGGTTGGGACGACGATCTGTCCCACGCAGGGGGTACGGGCGGCTGGATAGTGAAAAACAGTTGGGGCACCGATTGGGGAGGGCCTTGCGGCTATGGCTCAGAGGGGGGATACTTCACCATTGCCTATGGCTCGGCCGGCATCGGCAAGAACTCCTCGTTCGTTTACGACTGGCAGGACTACGACCCTGATGGCGGGATCCTGTTCTACGATGAGGTCGGCATGACGACCGGCTGGGGGTGTCACGGCTCAACGACGGGCTGGAGTCTGAGTAAGTTCATCCCCTCCACGAGCACATACATCACGCGGATCGAGTTCTACACCACCGACGTCACTAACGACGTTGACGTGTACATCTACGACAACTTCAACGAAACGGCGCCCAGCAGCCTGCTGTGGAGCGGCATGAACCACAGCTTCGCCGAAGCTGGCTACCATGGGGTAGAGGTGGTTCCGGCCTCTGGCGGTGGCGGGCGGCAACGACGTCATCGTCGTGGTGAAATTCACCAACCAGAGCTACGAGTACCCCATCGCAGCCGATAGCGAAGGCCCGCACGAGACAGGGCGCACCTACATCAGTTGCGATGGCAACAGTGGCTCGTGGTACGATGTGGGGGCAGGCGACCAGGATGACGTGGCCGTCCGCTTGCGCACTTCGGGCACTCCCCCGCCGACGACGCCGACGCCAACGCCGACAACGCCGCCCATCCGCATGATCTACCTGCCCCTTTGCCTGAAAAAATATCCCCCTCCCACGGCGACACCGACCCCGACCGCCACCTCTGCCGTCACGCCAACGCCCACAGCCACCCCCACACCAACGCCGACCCTCCCGCCGACAGGAGTGTGTATTCTCGGAAACCACTCCCATTACGTTGACATCATCGGCTACCTGCACATCGTCGGCGAGGTCAAGAATGACACGGCTACCCATTTGCGCTTCGTCAAAATCACGGCCAACCTGTTCAATCGAATAGTCCAAAGGTCACCGATGGTCGTGAAGAGGTTCAATGGCACGGTGCTAGTCACCTCGGTCGGCATGTTTGGGAGCTTTGCCGGTTGGGGGATCCCCCTCGCGGCCCATATGCTTTGCGTCACGGTTGGCGGCATTGAATCCAAGCCGGTCCTTCACAACGGCGAGCTGCAAGACAGGGAGCACCTCTGCCTGACCGTGACCTTCGATCACGACATCGTTGACGGCGCCCCGGCCGCCAGGCTCATCCAGCGCTTCGCATCGCTCGTTCAGACGGGGGCCGGGCTGGACGATGACCCCTAGTACCTTTTCAGAGTGAAAATGATGTACCTTGTCATTCTGAGCCGGAACGAAGCGTAGCGGAGTGGAGGCGAAGAATCTCCACTTCCGCAGTAGAAACCGACTGGATCGCGAGTGGAGATTCTTCGCTCCCTGCGGTCGCTCAGAATGACATGCATCAAAATCACCTTGAAAAGGTACTAGTCTTGACCCCACAGATAAAGGGGCCAGGTACGAAGCGGGAGGTCTAAGACGCCTCCCGTTTTGCTTTTTGATCCGGGTTCGTACCGGTGGTTGACTTGTAACGGTTCATGCTGTACAATACCATCAATCTACCACTAAAAGAGGAGGCAGACATGGAGTTCTCAGACCTGATCGAAAAGCGGTATAGCGTGCGGGCCTACAAGCCCGATCCGGTGGAAGACGAGGTGCTGAACCAGGTGCTCGAAGCGGCGCGTTTGGCACCCACCGCAGCCAACCGCCAACCCTTTCAGCTCATCGTGATCCCTACGGCAGGGCGGGAAGCGGAACTGAATCGCATCTACAGAAAGGATTGGTTCGTGCAAGCACCGTTGGTCATTGGCATTTGCGGGATTCCGGCCCAGGGCTGGGTCCGTATGGACGGCAAGAACTACACCGACGTGGACGTGGCCATCGCCATGGATCACTTGATCCTGGCCGCCACCGACGCCGGGTTGGGCACCTGCTGGGTCGGCGCCTTCGACCCCACGGCTGCGCGTGAAGTGCTGAACTTGCCCGACGGCGTGGAGCCTATCGCCTTCACGCCGCTGGGGTATCCGGCCGACCAGCCCAGAACGAAAAAGCGCAAGGCGTTGTCGGAACTGGCGCGGTACGAACACTGGTGAATTGCGGCACGAGTATCTGAGGAGGGAAAGACAATGGACGAGCGCAAGCTATGGAATCTGACGCGCGAGGCCGTGGCTGCCATTCGCACTCACTACGAGCCGGTGATAGAGCGCATCATCACCGAGAGCGGATTGGCTGGGCGGACGTGGTGGGTGCCGCTGGCAGCCCTCACTTTTGAGCCGGAGACGACGACCACAGCCCGCTTCCAGGTGCGCGACCCCTACACAGCCGCCGATGCCTATCTGACCCGACTGATAGCCGCTGCCGAGAAGGGCTATCTGGCCGAGGTGGCGCCGGGCGAGTACCGACTTACTGACACAGGCCGTGTCGAGGCACATCGCTTCGTCGAGGGACTACGGGCTGCGATGGCCGAGTCTGACCCGCTGCCCCTGGCCGACTCAGAACGGCTCATCAATCTGTTGGACCGGCTGGTGCAGGCCAGTCTGGCGACGCCGCCCCCGCCCGACACCCTTCGGCTTCGCTCAGGGCAGGCCTGGTGCATCAGCCTCAGCTACGAGCTGATGCCAGCGGCCAGCCCGCCGTTGCCCTACATCGAACAAGCCATCTCCTGCCTGGCTGCCTACCGTGACGACGCTCACCTGGCTGCCTGGCAGCCCAGCGGCCTGAGCGCCACGGCGCTGGAGGCACTGACGTTCCTCTGGCGTGGCGAGGCCGACTCTCTCGACGCGCTGTGCGAACGGCTGGCTCACCGTGGCCATCAGCGTCAGGTGTATACCCAGGCGCTGGCCGAACTGCGGGAGCGGGGGTTTATCGAGGGGCTAGACAGCGCTCCACAGGTGACTGAGGCCGGCCAGTCCTTCCGTGACCAGGTCGAGGCCAACACCGACCGCTACTTCTTCGCGCCCTGGGCCTGCCTGGGCGACGCTGAGAAAGCCGAATTGACCGGCTTGCTGACCCATCTGCGGGACGGGCTGAAAGAGAGCTAGTGCATTTTCACGCAACAAAGGTTGACTTTCCGTCGCCATTCCGCCCGGGGCTGATCCTTCGACTGGCTCAGGACAAGCGCCGTCGGGCTCAGAATACAAAGGCCTATCG
>CAZQDO010000176.1:0-10959 GCA_964592085.1 uncultured Anaerolineae bacterium
CCTTAAGCTTATAGGATTGACAAGTAGGACTATGACTTCGACATTCGGGTGACCCTGTTTGGAGAGGATCATTCTGCCACTTCCCTCACTGCCCTCATACCGAAGTGACGAAATGGCGTTGCACGCATGAAAGAGGCTCTCCGCTGCTCGACCCTGCGTGGCTTGCTCGGGTGTACGCATCAGCCAGAAACCAGCGGTACGCAGAAGCTCGTCGTCTCTGCTGCCTAATACGAATACGGTTAGGCCTTGGGAAAGTCGCTCCAAAGCGGTCTGGCAACTACGCACAAAGGCAATTGCGGCTTCATGAATGAGCGAGGTTTCGTGCGGGTATGGACGGGTGGCATTGTGCGATAGGCTGTAGTGTGATTCGATGGCCGCCTTTGATAGCTGTAAGATCATGCACACACAATAACCGTGCATAAACTCCGGGAATGTGGCGAATGAGACGCAGCCAAGTTCCTCAGACTTTGAGTCCAGAGCGCTTTGAACGGCGACCTTGATGTTAACCTTTTGCTGCCAGATCACTCCTCGGACGTCTGGAGCGAGGCTTGTTAGATAAGACTCTGGGATCTCATCAAGTACGTCTCTAATATCCTCAAACCACTCTGGAAGGCATTTGTACTTCTCTGTCCCTACGAGCGCGATTTCCGATTTCCTGTCCCAGGGCACAGTAAGGAAAGCAACTTGGGGATCGAGGTTTGGATCAAGCCGATCAAAGAGAGTTCTCGCAGAGTGCTGAACAAGAGTGGGAGACTTGGACAATGCCTCCCGAAAGACTACTAAGTTTAGTTCCATGCCATTGCTCCTCACTTGAAATCACCTAGGACCTCGAACACAACTGCGCAGGCTAACTATTGACTTTGGGGAAACCCATGAGGCATCCCCTGCTGCTCAGTATTGTACAGCAGAGGCCGTTGCAAGTCAACCACCAGCACGATGCCCAATCCGAAAAGCAAAAGCGGGAGGCGCTTCAAACCTCCCGCTTCGCTTTCAGACAGATTCACCGCCTCCAGTCCCCCGAAAGCCAAGCACCTAGCCAACCTTCGCCGCCAGGTCGCGTTTCACTCCGCCGAAGGCGGCTTCTTCTAGCTCTATTCGTTCTTGAATGACGTGAATAAGCCACTCCTCAACGCTTTTAGTTCGATGCAGTTGAGCCAGGAACGACGCTCGGGCGACAAGGTCGGCAGGAAGAGACAGAGAAGCGAGCTTGGTCCTGCGAACACGAATAGGCTCTTCCCAGGCCGAATCGTCGTCAGCTTGCGCCACTACAATCTGGTCAATGTCTTGCTCGGATAGGTTCTTCTGCCTGCTCACACTGCAACAGGTACTAGATCAGGACCCTGCGCCAAGCGCGTCGTCCGTTCGTCCAACCATCTCTTTAGCGATCGTTGACTCTCACCTGATCGGCGTCCGGCCAGGAGGCCAGATACACTCAGATCCTCGTCCAGGTCAGGCCAGTGTATGAGTGTACCATCGCCTATTACCTCGAAATGGTTTCGTTCCTCTGGAGTACCATACCACAAACGTGGGTACCACACCAGAGGCACGATAATGGTACGACCATCAACCAGATCAACCGTTAATGAAGTTTCACTAACAGTGATGCTTTGAGCAGTTGCCTCCTGAACTTCAATTGCCAAAGAATTCATACCACTTCTCCAACAAGTATTCTCGGTGTTCGCTTACCAGCCTGGCGATTCTGTTTAGCTCAGTCCGACTGAATCGACCGGCCTTTTGCAACGCAACCGGGTCAAGCCAGAACTTCGCAACCCTGTTCTCTCGCCTCACGTGAATGTGCGGAGGCTCATTGTAATCCAAAGAAACAAAGAAAAACCGATAGGGCCCTGTTCTCAGAACTGTTGGCATCTTCGCATTTCCTTATCAACGCCACACTTGTTGCTCGATATTATACAGCAGAACCCCTCACAAGTCAATCACCAATACGATGCCCAGTCCGAAACGCAAAAGCGGGAGGCGCTCTAAACCTCCCGCCTCGCTTTCAGAAAGATTCACCGCTTGCAAGTCTGGTGTTTCTCAACAGTGCTCCCCCCTTCAATGCCGGTAACACGGCCTATGGCGTAGCTGTTGCTACGGCCGGGATGACATAGTCTCTGATGAGCAATTGCGGTTGGACAAACTCAGCATCGGTGATATGACCGGTGAATACCACCACCAAATCCGACTCTGGGATGACATAGATGAATTGGCCCTTCGTGCCGTGGGCCGCATACAGCCCGCTTCCATGCAGCCACCACGAATAGCCCATGTACAAGTCCCACGGTTCGAGCGGTTCTGGAACCTGGATATGTCCTTTCGTGCTAGCCTTAATCCACCCGGACGGGATGATTTGCTGGCCGTCCCACACGCCCTGGTTGAGATACAGGTAGCCCAACTTGGCCATATCACGCGGCTTCATTGCCAGGCCCCAACCGCCCTTGGGAATGTCGTTAAGATCCATCTGCCATCTTATGTCGGAAATGCCCAGGGGGTCAAAAAGATACTGTTGGGCAAAGTCACGAGTATTCAGACCACTGGTTTCCTGGATGATGGCCGACAGCACATGCGAATTGCCGGAGCTATAGTAAAACTCTGTGCCCGGTTCGATGTACATGGGCTGGTCGAGCACATACTGCACCCAATCCCGGCTGGACACCATTTCGTCAAAATCCCACTCTAAGCCGGAAGACATCGTAAGCACATGCTCCAGAGTGATAGACCGTTTGAGCACGTTGTCGTTTTCGAAGGTTCGCTCCGGAAAGAAACCCAAAACCAGATCATTGACATTATTGATGTAACCTTCTTGGATGGCAATCCCAATCAAGGCCGAAACAACGCTTTTGGTGATGGAGTAGAGTTCGTGCTTGGTGTCCTGTTTGTAGGGGGGATAATATTTCTCGGTGACGATATAGCCATTGTGAACCACCACCACACTATCAATATTCAGTCTTTGTTCGCCAATGGCATCCAGTATTTTCTGCAATAACGCGGCATCCATGCCTTGCTGATCTGGGGCAGCCACGCGCCACGCTTCCGTAGGCCAATAAGCTTCTTCCTCCAGCAAGGCTGTGTCCCCCTCCATGCTTGACGATTTGGTGGGGGCGGCAGGCTCTTGCATCTCCATAATTGTCCCAATTGTTGGTTGTGTTGTTGGCGGGGGATTACTGCCACACGAAGCCAAAAGCACTGCTACCCAGGTTAGGGTCAGGAGTTGTATGAAGATTGATTGCGATGATTGATTTTGACGGTTATTAATGTTGGACTCCTTAGAAGCATTCGATTATCGTTTGAAACCCGTGATTTCGTGGGCCAGTATGCCTTGCGCAGAGATAAGCGCAGCAGTGCCGAGTCTTGCTTCTAGTAGTGCATCCAGTAGACGTTGAGCATTCTCTGGCGTGGCTTCAATGAGAATACCCAGATCAAAAATGGCACGGTGTACACCTGCTACTCTATTATACAGCAGACGCCCTTGCAGGTCAACCACCAGCACGATCTCGACAAGCAAAAGCGGGAAGATGGGTTGCTGGTCGCCACACTCGTCTGCGGAGGCTTCGTCGTGAGCTGCATGGTGAGCCTGTCGAACCATCAGCCGAACGGCAGACGATCAGCGTCGCAGACGCTCCCCAAGCGCGATTTCAATCGCCAGCTTTTGTTCTGACTACAGTTTTTACCAAATACCCAACACTCCTTAACAAAATCTAAACATCCTTGTGGTATGCTATTGGTGTAAGAAATGATCTCAGGAGGATGCCTGTGACTGCGCGAACGACTACTCTAAATGACGGCATGGTTGAGGGAACACAAGCCCAGGCTGGGAGGCTGTCTGGGGTGAGCACGCGACAGGTAGCTGTCGCTGTCGGACTGGGGGTGATTGTCTTGCTGGGGGCGTTCCTGCGCTTTTATGAGCTGGGCGCGTACAGCATCGGCAACACCTATTACGCGGCGACGGTGCAAAGCATGTTGACCTCGTGGCACAACTTCTTCTTCGCCTCGTTTGAGCCGGGCGGCTCGGTGACGGTGGACAAGCCGCCGCTGGGCTTTTGGATCCAAGCAGTGTCGGCCTATTTCCTGGGCGTGAATGGGTTTGCGCTGGCACTGCCCCAGGCATTGGCAGGGGTGCTGTCCATTCCCTTGCTCTACTCGATGGTGAAGCGCCAGTTTAGCGCGTGGGCGGGCCTCATCGCCGCCCTGGTGTTGGCCATCACGCCCGTGACGGTTTCGACGGAGCGCAACAACACCATTGATGGCCTGCTGGTGTTTGTGTTGCTGTTGGCGACGTGGGCGTTTTTGCGAGCAGTGCGTCTGGGCCGTCTCCGCTATCTGCTTCTGGGGGCGTTTCTGGTCGGTCTCGGCTTCAACATCAAAATGCTGCAGGCCTTCATGCCGCTGCCCGCCCTCTACGCCCTGTACCTGCTCGGCGCGCCTACGTTAGCGAAGCGGCCTCATCCGTGGTGGAAGCGGATCCTCCACCTGGCTGGTGCAACGGTGCTCTTGCTGGTGGTCTCGCTGTCGTGGGCCATTGCGGTGGACTTGACGCCGCCGGAGGACCGGCCCTACATCGGCAGCAGCGATGACAACACCGTGATGGAACTGATCGTCGGGCACAACGGCCTGAGTCGGTTGATATCCATGCGCAGGTCTGCGCCGAAAGCAAACGTGAGTCCGCCCGCCCAGGCACCCAGGGCAGGGCAACGCCCTGGGTCAGGGGGACAACTTCCACAGAATCCGTCACCACCACTCAATAGTGGGCAACCGCAAGCCCAATCTCCCCAGAATCAGCCCCTGCAGCAACCGGGCCTCGTGAATCAACCCGTCAATCCGTCCACCCAGGCGGGTGGGGGGCGCAATCAGGAGATCGGGGAGGCGGGTGTGCTGCGCCTGTTTACCGAACCGCTGGTCACGGAGGCAGGCTGGCTGCTCCCGCTGGCGCTGCTGGGCATCCCGCTCGTCTTGGTCGTGCTGGGCTGGCAATGGCCTCTGAGCGACAAACACCTCGCGCTGGTGCTGTGGGCCGGCTGGCTACTGCCCGAAGTCGCTTATTTCACCTTCACCACTGGCCTGTTCCACGCCTACTATCTGATCATGCTGGGGCCACCGCTGGCCGCACTGGTGGGGGCCACGGCCTGGGCGCTGTGGAGGGGATTCCAGCGGCGACGCTGGCTTGGGTGGATGCTATTGGCCTTACTGGTCGGGATTGCCATCGTCTTCCAGATGGTCACGCTCTGGAGCTATCCCGATTACGGCCTCTGGATAGCACCCATCGCCATCGTGTTGTTCGTGTTGGGCCTGGGCATCCTGGCCCTGACAGAATGGCGAGCTCGACGCTGGTTGGGCAGGGCAGTAGTAGCCATGACACTTGTGGCGGCGATGATCGCACCGCTGGCCTGGTCTGGACTAACGGCCCTCAACACCCGTCCCAACGTGGCCTTGCCTCGCTCCGGGCCAGATGCGGGACAGGCAGGGCGACAAAGCATGCCGGACATCCTGTCACCGCCACAGGAAAGGATTCTTGACCATCTGCTCGCCAATACCGATCCGGACAGCTATCTCGTCGCCACGCTCAACGCCCGTGAAGCTTCGCCCTACATCCTGGCGACGTTGCGTCCCGTCCTGACGTTCGGCGGGTTCAGCGGCGGCGATAACGTGGTGGACGTGGACCAACTGGCGCAGATGGTCGCCGATGGCGAACTGCGGTTCGTCCTGGCTGATGACGGATTGGCGCGGCAAAAGCGGGAGATCGGTGCGTGGCTGACGGACAACTGTACCACTGTGAACATTCCCGGCGCGACGCAGTCGGGACTGGCCAACAACCAAGCATTTCGTCCCGTTGGCCCAGGGCAGGCCAACGTCCTGTACGACTGCGGCAATAGCTGAACTCTTTGACACCCTGGATTCCTTACCAACGAGTCAAAGCTCTGGACGCAGATGAACGCAGATTTTCGCAGATCAATTAAGGAAGAATCAGCGTAGATCAGCGTTAATCTGCGTCCCATCTAGGAGGAGCATCACCATGACCACCATCAAGAGAACCCTACCATACCCCGTCTGGCTTGAGCAAGCGGCCAAGTTTCTGTCAGTCGGTGTTCTCAACACGGCCATAGATGCCAGTCTCTACTTCATTCTCACCCGCTGGCTAGGTCTTTCGACGCTCCAAACTCTGGCCAAGGCCATTTCCTATGGAGCTGGTATCCTCAACAGTTTTTACTGGAACAAGTCCTGGACCTTCAAATCGGACGCCGGCATGGTGGCAGCATTCGTGCCCTTTGCACTCGCCAATCTGGCCGCGCTGACCATCAATGCCGGCATCATGTACCTCTGCCTGAACGCTTGGGGCTTGCACGAAGTTTTGTCGCTCGCCCTGGCAACCGGCATCACCTTCCTGTGGAATTTCATCATCAGCAAGGTCTTTATCTTCAAGAAGTAAACGATATGACAGCGAATCTGGGGGATTCATCGAATCAGTGTGCCCAGATTCGGTCAATCCTTTGAATTCGTTGTCATATTTCGCCAAAGCATTCCGTGACCTGGTGCACTTCCGACGGCGTCTGACCTGGGAGTTGCGCGAGGGATTGTAGGGGCGAGGTTATCTCGCCCACCGGGGGGGCAGGGTTGCCCTGCCCCTACTGACGATGAGGAGGTCGAATGATGAGAACCAAGCTATCCACGATGAGTTGGAAAGCGTTGTTTCTGTTTTTGATGTTGGTGCTTGTGACAGCCCTGCCCATGGCAGTTGAGGCCCAGCCCCGTCGTCATGACGGCATTGAAAGCGTTGCGCCGACTTATGCTACACGAGGTGATACGAATGTGTTAGTCACCATTACCCTGGTGGAGGGCACTGCGCCGCCGTCTCGCATCAATCCCCTCAGCGTGACGATCGGTACGTTAGAAGGGAGCGCCATCCACCGCGACGAGCGGGTGATCACGGCGGTGTTCGACATCCCGACCGACGAGCCAGCCGGCATGAAGGACGTTGCGATCGAGTTCCCAAGGTGGCGAGGGACGGTGGTTTTCACAGAGTCCGACGCCTTTGAAATTCGGGCCGACACCGACACTATCCAGACGGTTGGGCTGTTCATGAACGAAGAAGGCTCTTACGACGGCTACACCCTGTTTGCGCCGCTGCAATACAGCACGACGTATCTGATTGATAACCGGGGCAGACTGGTGCATTCGTGGGATAGCGACTACACGCCAGGAAACTCCACCTATCTGCTGGGGAACGGCAACCTGCTTCGCACGGCGACCCTGCGGCGTGGCCCGAACGCCAGGTTCGGCACAGGCGGGGCCGGTGGAAGGGTCGAGAAGTTCACCTGGGATGGAACCCTGGTCTGGGAGTTCGACTACTCAAGCGACCAACATCTTCAGCATCACGACATTGAGAGACTGCCCAATGGCAACGTGCTGATGATCGCCTGGGAGTACAGAACGGCCGCCGAAGCCATCGCCGCAGGCCGCGATCCCGATCTGCTGACTGACGGCCAACTGTGGCCGGACCACATCATCGAAGTCGAGCCCAGCGGAGCCTCTGGCGGCAATATCGTCTGGGAGTGGCACGTCTGGGATCATCTGATCCAGGGTTATGATCCGACAAAAGAAAACTACGGCGTGGTGGCGGATCATCCGGAGCTGATAGACTTCAACTTCGTTGGTGCCAGCCGAGGCCAGGCCGATTGGAACCACATCAATGCGGTTGACTACAACGAGCAATTCGATCAGATCCTCCTCAGCGTCCCTCGGTTCAGCGAGGTCTGGGTGATTGATCACAGCACCACCACCGAAGAGGCGGCAGGCCACAGCGGGGGGAACAGCGGAAAAGGCGGCGACATCCTTTATCGCTGGGGCAATCCCCAGGCCTACCGCGCCGGGGATGCGGCCAATCGAAGGCTCTTTTCGCAGCACGACGCGCAGTGGATTGAATCCGGCCTGCCAGGGCAGGGAAACATTCTGATCTTCAATAACGGCAACGGACGTCCGGGTGGCGCGTATTCCTCTGTGGATGAGTTCACACCTCCTGTGGACGCCAGCGGCAACTACGCTCTCACGTCGGGGACAGCCTACGGGCCGGAGGAACAGACCTGGATATACACTGCCGACAACCCGACCGATTTCTTTTCCGGCTACATCTCCGGCGCCCAGCGTCTTCCCAACGGTAACACGCTGATCTGCGACGGCGCCCACGGCACTTTCTTTGAGGTCACTTCGGAGGGCGAGGTAGTGTGGAAATACGTCAACCCCGTGACCAGAGAGGGACCATTGGCCCAGGGCGATCCGATCCCGACAACTCAGAAGGGCACGTCCAACCAGGTCTTCAGAGCCTATCGCTATGGATCGGATTATGCGGGGCTGGCAGACAAGGACTTGACGCCAGGAGGTCCAATAGAGCTATATCCTGACTTGCAGGTGTCAGCCTATCTACCGATGATCTTCAAACGAATCTGAATCAAATCTCAATCACTTCTTAACCAATCCTAAACAACCTTCTGATATGCTATAGATGAGCGAACAAGCTCAAACTACATTTTCAGGAGGTTGAACGATGATCAAGAACAGACTATCTATCGCAAATCGAAAGGAGCCAAAGACGAGATCGCGTACACGATCAACGTATTGGAAAGTGGGCCTTCCGCTTCTGATCGTGGTTATCTGTCTAGCAACCTTTGCCGCGACCCTGCCCCAGGTAATCCAGGCCCAGGGTGGCCCCCCACCGCAGGCGATCCAGGCCTGTCAGAACAAGTCTCAAGGAGCGGCCTGCACGTTTGCGGGTCGGGGTGGCGCAACCATCACGGGCACTTGTCAGAGGGTTCGAAACGCACTGGCTTGTGTGCCGGGAGGTGGCCCGCCCACGGCTACCGCTACCCCCTCCACCACGCCGACACCGACCGCTACGCCGACGCCTACCCCAACTCCGACTCCTTCCACATCAACAGCCAGCTACCCCATCGTTGATACGGGCCAGATCAAGTTCTATGACGACAGGGCAGAGATCACCGAGCCGGCCCCGGACGACGCCTTCTACGGCCAGGACGCCCAGTTTGACGGCAACCAACCCAGCTACACCCTCAGCGCGGACGGGCTGACGGTCTACGACAACGTCACCGGGCTGACGTGGACGCAGAGCCCCGATTGGAACGGCGACGGCGACGTTGACTCCGAAGACAAGTTCATCTTTTCGGACTTCCTCACCTACGCCGACACGCTCAACGCCCAGAACTACGGCGGGTACAGCGACTGGCGGGCCCCCACGATCAAGGAGCTCTACTCGCTGATTGATTTCCGTGGCACGGATCCCCCGGTCAACGGCACCAATACCGCTGGCCTGACACCTTTCATTGACACCGACTACTTCGACTTCGGCTACGGTGACACGGCAGCCGGCGAGCGGATCATTGACGCCCAGTTCTGGTCGAGCACGGAGTATGTCGGCACGACGATGGGCGGCAAGCCGACCACCTTCGGCGTCAATTTCGCCGACGGACGCATCAAGGGCTACGGTCGGAGCGGCCCGATGGGCGAGGAGATGGACCAGTACGCCCTGTTCGTCCACGGCAACACCGACTACGGTGTGAACGACTTCAGCGACAACGGCGACGGGACGGTCACGGACAACGCGACGGGGTTGATGTGGTCGCAGGACGACAGCGGCGTCGGGATGAACTGGGAAGACGCCCTGGCCTGGGTCGAACAGATGAACGATCAGAACTACCTGGGCCACTCTGACTGGCGGCTGCCGAACGCCAAGGAGCTACAGAGCATCGTGGACTACACTCGCTCGCCGGACACCACCGGCTCTGCGGCCATTGATCCCATCTTCAATGTCACGCAGATCACCAACGAGGCCGGAGAATTGGACTACCCCTTCTACTGGACCGGCACAACCCACGTTCGCGGTGGTAGCGGCAACGGGGGCGCCGCGGCCTACATCGCGTTCGGACGGGGCCTGGGATCAATGGACGGCGTGAACGTCATTGATGTTCACGGCGCAGGGTGCCAGCGGAGCGACCCCAAGGACGGCAACCCGAACGACTACCCAAGTTGGGGCCACGGTCCGCAGGGCGACGTACAGCGTGTCTTCAACTACGTCCGCCTGGTGCGGGGTGGGGCCTAGTTCGTATTTAAGGAGAGTTCCACCATGAAGCACAAACTACCGTCGAAGAGTCGGAAGATGATAACCCTGGCATTTCTCGCTTTGACGCTCTTGGCAGCTTTGCCGAACGCTGCTGTGCAGCACGCTCTTGCAGCGCAGCAAGGCCAACGAGTGCCCTGGGCTCATCCTGACGGAACAACCCACAGCGCAGGCACAGATTTCCTGTTCGCCGCCAGCACGACCGCCCTGACGTATCCCATCGTTGACACGGGCCAGATCACGTGCTACAACAACAGCGCAGCTATCACCTGCCCACAGTCTGGCCAAGCCTTCTACGGCCAGGACGTGCAGTTCGATGGCAATCAGCCCAGCTACACGATAAGCGCGGACGGGCTGACCGTTTACGACAACGTCACCGGGCTGACCTGGACACAAAGCCCGGACCTCAATGGCGACGGCGACATTGATGTGGACGACAAACTCACGTTCGCCGAGGCGCAGACCTACGCCGACACGACGCTCAACCCCCAGAACTTCGGCGGCTACGACGACTGGCGCCTGCCCACCATCAAGGAACTCTACTCCCTGATCAACTTCAGCGGCGGTGATCCCAGCGGCTACAGCGGCACCGACACCTCCGGCTTGACGCCGTTCATAGACACCGACTACTTCGCCTTCGGGTATGGCGACCAAGATGCGGGCGAACGAATCATTGACGCCCAGTATTGCTCAAGCACCGTGCTCGAGGTCACTACGCCCGATCCTAAGGCTTTCAACTTCGGGGTGAACTTCGCCGACGGACGCATCAAAGGCTACAATCCGGCCATGACCAAATACGTTCGCTTCGTTCGCGGCGACACCGATTACGGCGTCAACCA
>CAZQDO010000177.1:0-10941 GCA_964592085.1 uncultured Anaerolineae bacterium
GGTTGAAGGGCCACCAACCCCAACAGACCCATCAGGAGGAGCTTCCCTCCCCATCTCAAGATCGTCTTGCTCCATTTCTCAGCCAAAGTCACTTCCTCGCAGCCCCGCTCGCCAGGGATCACCAGATCCCGGCTTTGCATTGTGTTAGCCGATTCTAACACATCTTTGACAGAATGGCAAAACCCATAACTGAGAAACAAAAAAACGGCAGGCGTCCGAATGGGCGCCTGCCGCTTCGTAGATCGCCGCGCCAAGCTCTGCGGGGGTTTCGCGAAGATTAGTAACAAACCATGGCTGTTTGGCTCCGAGGATACGCGAGGGAGAACGTTTTGGAGCCTTCGCCAGGCTTCGCTCAGCGACTATTCTTTTTTCAGAGCAACATGGCCAGGATTGGAATGACAGGCCAGGCCCTACTCGCCCTCTCCCTTCATTTGGACCTCAATCCGATAGGAGTAGACGCCCGGCTTGTTCACGGGCCTCCAACCGCCGACCGTTGTGCCTGCAGGGCGACAGTACTCGTACCCCAGGTCAGTGCGAATGTTCTCCACCAGGGGAGTCTCGTCGTTCTCCATCCAAAACATGTAGCGGGTGGGCACGCCGAAGTGGTCCCACTCCAAATAGCCCTGCTCGTTGGTCAACCCCCAGACATCAGGGTGATCGTAGGCAGTGCCCTGGGAGGACTCCACATCAAAGCGTATCTTGATCCCACTCATGGGCTCGCCTCTGTCGTCTAGGACCGTGATGTAAAGCTTCTTCAGCCCAGGACGATTGTCACAGGCGCTCAGCCGGGTTTTGGCATTCACTTTCCAGGTCGGATTGGGATTGACCTTCGGCTCAAGCGGTACTTCTTCGCTCATCTTACGGCTCCTTTCCGAGTGCTACAAAGTGAGACTCGTTATGACTATTGAGGACATTATAGCACTTTTTTGGATTTCACGCAAATCTTGGGTTTTTTCAGGCGGTTTCAAAAACTACTGCCGACATTTCAAGAGATGCTTGCTGGGTTTTCATGACGGTTTCTAAGGATTGGCAGGGCCTGGTGGCCGGGTAATGCTTGTCTGGAGAGCCGACAGGGCTCGGTTTGTCAGATTCCACCGTGTCCAGCATTGAAATGATCACAGCCCCCAAAGCTCATGAAACAACCCAGCCATCTGACTCGCTGTTTGTATCGCCTGAAGAAGCGCTCTGCCACATTGCTGGTTCGTCCTATCCCTTCCACGATCCCCAGGGTGTGGGTCATGGCTTCAGCCAACGTCTTTTCGATAAGAAACACCGCTTCCCCTAGCTCGACCGCTGATTTCCATTTCTCTTTGAGGGCAATCAACTTCTGTTGGGCACTGGCCAAGGTTTCTGCATTCCAGACCCCCTTGACCTCAGATATGGCAGTGCGTACAGCGATGTGGATCGTCGGGATGGAGCAAGCGGTCGACAAAATCCTTAGCTTGCTCGATCATATTCATGGGCCATCACCTCATGGCCAGAAGGATTGTCTCTCTATACTGTACATGAGATTGACCCTTTTTGCAAAACGCTCTCCAAAAACCCGAGCAATACTTTTCGCAACCGCCTCCATTACAATCCCTCTTCCCATTTATTCGAGGCTGTAGTATAATATGCCAGCAATACAAACCACAAACGAGGAGGTTGGCAATGGATCTGAGGCTGACTGAAGAGCACAAAATGATCCGCAAGATGACCCGGCAGTTCGCCGAGAAAGAGGTAGCTCCCATCGCGGCGGAGATGGACGAGAAGGCGGAGGTGCCCTTCGAGAACATCAAGAAGATGGGGGAGCTAGGGCTGCTGGGTCTGACCGTGTCTGAGGAGTACGGTGGCGCTGGCATGGACACGGTGAGTTACTGCATTGCCATTGAGGAGATCTCTAAAGCTTGTGCGTCTACGGCGGTGGTGATGGCGGTGCAGAACTCCCTCGTCTGCTATGGGCTTGAGCGGTTCGGGACAGAGGACCAGAAGCAAAGGCTCCTGGTGCCGCTGGCCGAGGGGGAGTTCATTGGTGCCTTTGCCCTGACCGAGCCCGAGGCGGGCTCTGATGCGGCAGCTCAAAAGACGACCCTCGTGTTGGATGGCGATGAATACGTTGTCAACGGCGCCAAGAACTTCATCACGAACGGCGGTTTCGCCGACGTCGTCCTCGTTTTTGGCATGACGGACAAGAGCCAGGGATACCGAGGCATCAGCGCGCTACTGGTCGAGAAGGGCACGCCGGGGTTCTCGGTGGGCAAGGAGGAGAACAAGCTGGGCATCCGCGCCTCAGACACCTCCGAGTTAGTATTTGAGGATTGTCGGGTACCCGTCGCCAACCGCCTGGGAGAAGAAGGCCAGGGCTTTAAGATCGCCATGGCCTCCCTCGACGCTGGACGCATCGGCGTTGCAGCTCAGGCGCTGGGCATCGCCGAAGCTGCCTACGAGGCGGCGCTGGAGTACGCTAAGGTCCGTGAGCAATTTGGCCAGCCCATCGCCAAATTCCAGGGCATCCAGTGGATGCTGGCCGACATGGCCACTCGAATTGAGGCGTCGCGGTTGTTGATCTACAACGCAGCTCTGGCCAAGGACCGGGCGGATGAAAGCGGTGAGCGCTACAGCAAGGAAGCGGCCATGGCCAAGCTCTATGCTTCGGAGACCGCCAGTTGGGTGACCGACCTGGCGATCCAGATTCATGGCGGCTATGGCTTCGTTAAGGAATATCCTGTGGAGCGCTACCACCGCGATGCACGGATCACCCGCCTCTACGAAGGCACCAGCGAGGTGCAGCGCATGGTGATCGCTGACCAGATCTTGCGCTAAAGTATGCTATCCGCAAATCCTGTACGGCAGCAAATGGGAGGAAACCTTATGGAAATAAAAGCAGAGCAACGAGAAAAAGTCACCATCGTCATCCCCATAGGTGACGTTGACGCCCTCACTGCGAAGGAAGTCTCCGCCTTCCTCAAGGGCCAGTTGAAAGGGGGAGAGAATCAACTGGTCGCTGACCTGAGCCAGGTGAGTTACATGAGCAGTGCTGGCCTGCGCGCGCTCCTGGCCACGCTGAAAGAGGCACGGCAGCAGCAAGGTGACTTCCGCCTGGCAGCGGTCCAGACCAACGTGCAACAGGTTCTTGACATGAGCGGGTTCAGCGGCATCTTTCAGATCTTCCCCACCGTCGAAGCAGCCGTGACCAGCTTTGGCGGCTAGGAAGCTAGAAAATCAGGACTTAGGGAATCAGGACTTCAGATGCCCTGATTCCCTGATCACTGATCACGGACAAGGGGTCGCCGTGTCTTCTGTCGAAAGAAGGCCGAAGGTCGGGGTGGTGCTGGGCGGTGGGGGTCTAAAGTGCTTCGCGGCCCTCGCTCTCTTTGAGCTCCTGGACGAAATAGAATTAGAGATTGATCTACTCGTCGGCTGCAGCGGCGGGGGGCTTGCTGCCGCTGCCCGGAGCGCAGGGTTCAGTCCGGCCGAAATGCGAGCCCTGATTGACGAGTTCGCGGACCGGGAAATCTTTTCGAGCGTTGACTATCGAACCTTGTTGGGGCTTGCCCATCTGCCCTTCGGTCGCTTTGACAAGGGCGCCGGTGTTTTGAAAGCAGATCGCCTTCGACAGGCCTACCAGCAAGTTTTCAAGGATCTCAAGCTGGAAGACCTGCGCCCAACCACCCTGCTGCAAACGACCGACATCCTGACAGGCGAGGGGATTGTGCTGAGCCAGGGGCCAGTCACCGACGCGCTTTGTGCGACGACAGCGTTGTTTCCGCTGCTGCCGCCTACTTGTGTCGAAGGCCGATGGCTTATTGACGGAGCTTACAGTTCCTTAGTGCCCGTCATGGAAGCGGTCAATCGCAACATGGACGTCATCATCGTCTTCTCTGTCAGCACCCAGAGCGCTGCGAATCCTGGCGGTTTTTTCGAGTACTTCAGCAACCTCATCAACCGTACCCAGATTGCACACGTGCGCCAGGAAATGGCCCTGGCGATTGATCTACACCATCACGAAATCGTTATAGTCAACGTGCCCTTTTACCAGGACATTCAGATGTGGGACGTGGACAAAGTCCCCGTCGTCCTGGAAACAGGCCAGAAGGTCGTAGAGCAGAAAAAGGAAGAGATTCTATCGGCGATAGCGAGTTTTTCGGCCAAGCAAGAGGAGGGCAATGGTCGCTGAATCGCAGTCGAGCAAAACAGGCATTGGCCAGGAGAAGGAAAGCTCTGTTCGCACCGGCTGGCTACTGGGGCTTATCGGCCTTTTCCCCGCCGTCGTTTCCGTGGTCATTGGCCATTCAACCACCATCCTGGCAGACTTCTTCAAGACCGCGTGCGAGACCTTTGCCAATTTCCTGGCCTGGCTCAGCTTGCGAAGGGTCGCCAAAGGGAAAACGGGCGTTTACCAGTATGGCTATGGAAAACTGGAGAACCTATCGTCTCTGGTTGTCGCAGGGGCTATGATGATTGCGTTTGCCGTCGTTTTGTACGGGGCCATTGATCGCATCCGACATCCGGCCCCTGTGGGCCAGGTGTGGCTGGGGCTCTTGTCCGCTTCTATCGCGTTTGCCCTCAATGTATGGTTATGGCTAAAGAACCTTCGCCTGGCTCGTAAAGATCCCTCACCTATTATGGAATCCCAATGGCGGCTGTTTCGAACGAAAGCAATCAACAACCTTTCTGTCATTTCAATCCTTGGGCTCAGCGCGCTGTTGCGCCGCTACCCCTGGTCTTTTTACATAGACCCGCTGGGGTCGCTCATCGTGGCCGGGTTCTTGCTCTATTCCGCGTACAGTGTGGCCTCTGCCTCAGTATGTGATCTGATGGACCGCACGCTGGAGGAAGCCGTCCAGTTCATCATCCTGCAGGAATTGGCCGCCTATTTTGACGAATACGAGCGGTTTCACGGGGTGCGATCCAGAAAATCGGGAGGTGACGTGTACGTCGAGATCTTCCTGGAATTTGCTGGCCACCGGCAAATGGCAGACGTTCAGAGCGTTATCAACGAGATGAAAGTCAATCTGGAGCAAAAGATACAAAATAGCCACGTTTCCATCGTACCGACAACAACACCAACCGTTTGAGAGTGAGAGGAGTTTGCATGACTGACGATCCTAAGATCGAGAAGTTGAGGGAGCTTAAAGGACAAGCCAGGCTAGGTGGCGGTCAAAAGCGCATTGATAGCCAGCACGCCAAGGGCAAGCTGACCGCCAGAGAGAGACTCGATTTGCTTCTGGACGAGGGCAGCTTTCAAGAGCTGGATGTGTTCGTCACCCATCGCTGCACCGACTTCGGGATGGAGCAGAAGAAGATCCTCGGTGACAGCCTGGTCACAGGCTGGGGAACCATCAACGGACGGCTGGTCTACGTCTTTTCTCAGGACTTCACCGTGTTCGGCGGCTCGGTGAGCAAGGTGCACGGTGAGAAGACTTGCAAGGTCATGGATCTGGCGCTGCAGAATGGCGCCCCCCTCATCGGTATCAACGACTCAGGGGGAGCGCGCATCCAGGAGGGAGTGGATTCCCTGTGGGCCTGCGGAGAGATCTTCACCCGCAACACTCTGGCCTCGGGCGTGATCCCTCAGATTTCGGTCATTTTGGGACCGTGCGCCGGTAGCGCGGTCTACTCCCCGGCCATCACCGATTTCGTGTTCATGGTACAGGACACCAGCCACATGTTCATCACCGGGCCGGACGTGATTCGGGCGGCGACGGGCGAGGAGGTGACTCAAGAGGCCCTGGGCGGGGCTGTCACTCACAATGTCACCAGCGGAGTGGCCCACTTCATGGGCGCTGATGAGCGGCATACGCTGGCTATGGTGCGGCGGCTGCTCTCCTTCCTGCCGCAAAACAACATGGAGGATCCACCGAGGATGGAGCCCACCGACGATCCAGGCCGCATGGATGCGGCGCTGGACACCATCGTGCCCGACGATCCCGCCAAGCCCTATGACATGAAAGACGTCATCCTGCGAGTGGTGGACGACGGTGACTTCATGGAGGTGCAGGAGCACTACGCCGCTAACCTCATCGTCGGATTCGCCCGTCTGGACGGGCGGCCTGTGGGCATCGTCGCCCAGCAGCCAAAGGTCATGGCCGGCGTGATTGACATCAATGCCTCCGACAAGGCGGCGCGTTTCATTCGCTTCTGCGACTGCTTCAATATCCCGCTGGTTACATTCTGTGACGCCCCCGGCTTCCTGCCAGGCATCGCCCAGGAGCACGGGGGCATCATCCGTCACGGGGCCAAGATGCTCTACGCCTACTGCGAGGCCACCGTGCCGAAGCTGGCCCTCATCACCCGCAAGGCCTACGGTGGCGCTTACATCGTGATGAGTTCCAAGTCTCTGCGCACGGACATCAACCTGGCCTGGCCCAGCGCTGAGATCGCGGTGCTGGGACCTGAGGGGGCGGTGAACATCATTGCCCGCAAGGAGATCCAGGCAGCCGAGGATCCAGAAGCCAGGCGGGCGGAGCTGGTGGAGGATTATCGGGACAGGTTCGCCGACCCCTACGTGGCCGCCGCCAGGGGCTACCTCGATGATGTCATTGAGCCTCGTGAAACGCGCCCTCGCCTCATCAAGGCGCTGAAGATGCTGCAGAACAAGCAGGACATGAATCCGCCGAAGAAGCACGGGAACATACCGCTGTAGAAAGGAGAGTTTCGAGTTCTTGAGTTTTGAGTTTCGGGTTTGTCATTCCGTAACTCGAAACACGAAACGCGAAACGCGCAACTCGAATGGCCACAATGCAAGGCGTAAATATAACAGTGCTGGGCATGGCGATTCTATTCCTAGCTTTGTTGGTCCTTATGCTGGCAGCGATGGGGCTGGAAAGGCTGTTCAGACCCAAAGAACTGGAGAAGGTTTCAGTTCGAGGGGAGGAGCAGCTATCATCGGGAAAGGACAAAGAGTTGGTAGCTGCCATTGCAGTAGCCATTGCTCTGAAGCTCAAACGTCAAACGTTAAACGTGAAACGTGAAACGTCAGAACAGGCGCTGAGCAGTTGGAAGCTTGGGGGGCGTTACAGGCAACTGCTGAATTCGCAAGGGATAAAGAGGCATCGAGGATGACAAAATTCAAGATCAACGTCAACGGCAATTGGTACGAGATAGAGATAAGGGACATGGAGGAGCGGCCCATCTCGGTGCTGGTGGATGGGGAACTCTACAAAGTGGAGCTGGCTTACGAGACTCCAGATACCGAGACCATGGAAAGCGTTAGAGCCAAGCCTGTGGTCATGGTTTCGGAGCCTGCTCTGGGGACAAGGGGGCCAGCCCTTCGACATGCTCAGGGCGTGGCTCAGGGCGCGGTAGCTGCGGTGGGAGAAGTGATCGCTCCTATGCCCGGCAAGATCCTGGCTATTCACGTGACAATGGGCGAGCGGGTGCAGTATCAGGATGTGCTCTGCACCCTGGAGGCCATGAAAATGGAGAACGAGATCATGGCCCCTGTCGGAGGCATCGTCAAAGAGATTCAAGTGACCGAGGGGCAGGATGTCTTATACGGCGACGTTCTGTTCGTCATAGGATAGGTGAGAGAAGTGGACTGGACAGAATTACTTCGGCTTCCAAGTGGCCTCATCAATTTGACCCTGGGCAACGTGATCATGATGCTGGCGGGGGGCGTCCTCATCTACTTCGCCATTGCCAAGGAGTACGAGCCGACCCTGCTGCTGCCCATCGGCCTGGGGGCGATCCTGGCCAACATTCCGGCTACCGGGATGCTCGAAGAAGGCGGGCTGTTCGCCGTGCTCTACGAGATGGGCATCGCCAACGAGCTTTTCCCCCTGCTCATCTTCATCGGCATCGGAGCAATGACCGATTTCGGCCCCCTCCTGGAAAACCCGATCACCATCCTCCTGGGGGCGGCAGCGCAGTTCGGCATCTTCGGCACCCTCCTGGCCGCTACACTGATGGGCTTCGACATCAAAGAGGCGGCCTCCATCGGCATCATCGGCTCGGCCGACGGGCCTACTTCCATTTACGTGTCGTCGAAGCTCGCCCCGCAGCTTCTGGGCCCCATCGCCGTCGCTGCCTATTCCTACATGTCGTTGGTGCCCATCATCCAGCCGCCCATCATGAAGCTTCTCACCACCAGGGAGGAGAGGCTCATCAAGATGCCCTACACCTCTCGGCCCGTCTCCAGGCTCACCCGCGTCCTCTTCCCCATCGTCACCACCCTCATCTGCGGCTTGCTGGTGCCCATGGCCACCCCCCTCATCGGGATGCTGATGTTCGGCAACCTGATGCGAGAGTCCGGGGTCGTGGATAGGCTCTCCAAAGGCGCTCAGAACGAATTGGTGAACATCGTCACCATCTTGCTGGGCATCACCATCGGCTCGACGATGATGGCCGAGAGCTTTCTGAATGCCAGAACCATCATGATCGTGGTCATGGGGCTATTGGCCTTCAGCCTGGATACCGCTGCTGGCTTGTTGCTGGGCAAAATCCTATGTGTCCTATCCGGCAGGAGGATCAATCCTCTGATCGGTGCCTCTGGGATTTCCGCTTTCCCCATGTCGGCGCGGGTGGTGCAAAAGGTGGGGCACGATGAGGATTTCTCCAATTTCCTGCTGATGCACGCCATGGGATCGAATACCGCTGGCCAGATCGCTTCCGTGATGGCTGGTGGACTGGTGCTGGCGTTGTTGGGGGGGGTAAGGTGTGCAGTCTTTGACTTCTGACTACAATTGGTATACAATTGACTACAAATTGTAGGCAAGAGGTGGTATGGTGCTAGAGTTGCTTTTCTCTTCATCGGCACGGGTCGAGATTCTAAGGCTCTTTTTGCTGAACCCCGAAAACAGGTTCTATCAGAGGGAAATCGAGAGCTTGACGGGCCTTCCCATTCGCGCTGTCCAGAGGGAGGTCAAGAATCTCGAAGCGCTTGGGCTTCTCCAAAGGACCAGGGATGGGAACAGGGTTTACTATCAAGTGAATCGAGAGTTCTTCCTCTTGCCTGAATTGAAAAGCATGATCCTCAAAACCGCAGGGCTGGGCTCATTGCTGCAAGAGGAGCTACAGAGCGAAGACAGGATCAAAATCGCTTTCATCTATGGCTCATACGCTGCCGATCAAGCGACGACCACCAGCGACATTGACCTGTTTGTGATTGGAGATCTCTCCAGCAGGCAACTTCACGCTGCAGTGAAGGAAGCAGAGAAGGTCACCCATCGAGAGATCAACTACACTTTGTTTAGTCTCGAAGAGTTCTGCCGAAAAGCACGAGCTCCCAATGGCTTCGTGCTCAATGTCTTGGAGGGACAAAAGATATTCCTAAAGGGAGATGAGGTTGCCTTACAGTCACTTGTTGCGCAAGGGGAGGATTCGTAAACATCGTACCAATGCACAGGAGATAGCCAGTTTGTTCGAGGTAGTGAAGCGCGATCTGGCCGATGCTTCTGTCCCCGAACTCTCCCCCGACCGGAGGTTCGCCACCGCTTACAATGCTGTACAGGCTGCCAAAGCTATCATGTATTGTGAAGGCTACAGGACGAGAGGAAGTGGTCATCACTCGACGACTTTTGAGTTCCTCGGTGTCACCCCGGGGGCATGTTTCGAGGATCTTGCCGGTTACTTCGACCGTTGTCGCGTCAAGCGGAACATTGCGGACTATGTTGGAGCAGGGAGCATCTCGGAAACGGAGGCCGGGGATCTTGTGGGTGAGGCCCGAACCTTCGCCCAAACAGCGCGAGCTTGGATAGAAGTGAACTATCCGGACTTAGCTGGTTGGAGGAAGCGGGTTTGACGAACCTCGCTCAGAGGCCCCTCCAGAAATGGCTCTGACAAAAGCACAGCCAATCCGTAAATCCTGCCGATCCGTTGTTCCCTCTCAAAAGCGCGTAGACCTTGCTCTGCTGCTCGTCATCCTTCTGGTCGCGCTTTTTCTGCGGGTCTACAGGCTAGGTGATATTCCCCCCGGCTTGCACTACGACGAGGCCGCCAACGCAATCCTGGCCGCCGACATCGCCACAGGCAAAACTCACCCCCTCTTTATCGAAGCCTACACCGGCAAGGAAGTGCTCTTCTTCTACTTAGCTGGTGCCACCATGCGCCTCCTCGGTGCCTCCATCTTCTCCTTGCGTCTGACCTCAGCCTTGATCGGCACCCTCACTGTGCTCATCACCTACCAACTCGCCAGGGAGATATTCGCCCATCAGGGGGGCAGAGCCTCCCGCTGGCTGGCCCTCTTCAGCGCGGCACTGCTGGCTACCTCGTACTGGCACGTCACCCTGAGCCGATATGGCTTTAGAGCCATCAGTCAACCCCTTCTGCAAGCCTTAACCCTGTGGTGCTTGTGGCGGGGATTGCGGCGGGGGAGCAATGGTTGGCTGGCCCTGGGCGGGTTGTTCTGTGGGGCGACAGCTTACACCTACCTGGCCAGCAGGGTGTTCCCTGTGGTTTTGCTCCTCGTTTTCTTATGGCTGCTCATTTTCGATAATCGCCGCCTCAAACGACGGCTCTTCCAGATTGCCGTTTTCGTTGTTTCTGCTATGGTCGTCTTTGCCCCCCTGGGCTTCTACTTCCTGACCCACCCTCAAGCCTTTTCCGTGCGCGTTGGCCAGTTATCGCTCTTCAATCCAGAGTTGAACCAGGGCGACGTGTTGGGCACCTTCTGGCGGTCAGCCCGCCTGGCCTTCGGCATGATCAGCATAAGTGGCGAACCTCTCTGGCGCTTCAACTTGCCGGGCAAGCCCGTTTTCAGTTGGCCCCTGTCGCTTTTCCTTCTGCTTGGTCTGGCGATTAGGCTGGTCAGGCTGGTGCGCAGCAGGGATGCATTGAAGCGGTCATCCCACTTCCTCATCCTCGTCTGGCTGCCCGTCATGCTCCTCCCCAGTATCCTGGCCGTCAAAGAAGTGCCCAGCGCCCTGCGTTCCGTTGGCCTCATCCCCTTGCTTTTCTTCCTGCCCGCTCAAGGCTTGTGGGTAGCTACTCGGTGGTTGGGTGGATTGATTCCCGTGCGTGTTG
>CAZQDO010000178.1:0-10927 GCA_964592085.1 uncultured Anaerolineae bacterium
CGATGAACGCTGGCGGCAAGCCTACAACTCGCCACCAAACTGAAATGCACCCCTGGCAATGTGGCCTTTTGACATTCGCTCTCTCCTGTGCTATAATGGGTGCAACGTTCCAGGGGACACGGCCCTCAGCGGCCAGTCAGTTGGGCAGGCCCGAAGCCAGACCGCTAACAAACGTGACTACTCACTCTCCCGCAGGTTTGAGCTGTATCTGGCCGAGAATCACTGGCCCAAGTACGTGTCTTGGGGGACAAAGCATCGCCCAACGCAACCTGCGGGAGGACGGCTGGTAGTCACAACCGAACAAGGAGGTAGAAAGACAGATGAAGGAAAAGAAGAAGTGGGTGAAACCAGAGCTCGTAGTGCTGGTACGACGCAAGACGGAGGAGGCGGTGCTGACTGCTTGCAGTGTGACGAGGCTTCTCGCAGGGCCTCATTGGTACAACAATGGTTGCTATTTTATTACTGGCTGCAGCCGGTGTTCCGACTACGTCCCCTCCTAGCCCTTAGGGAGTTCCAGAGTTTAAAACCTCCCAGAATTCCAAGGGCTCACGAGGAAAACAGGTCACTTTTGGGAAGTTTATTTCTCTGGTAGTCCCTTAATCCCTTGGCTTTTGGCGCTTGGGATATCCGTGAGGTAGGGTAGGGGTTGATCGCGTACCGCGACCACTGACGGACCCTGCCGCAGGGTTTTGGATCACGAAGGTCGCGAAAGAACGCGAAAGTCACGAAAGGCTTTCGCGTTTTTCGTGTCTTTTCGTTGGGTCGTGGTTCAAACGTCCCCGGACTGGTGCTTAACGTTTGCTCTTTCTTGTTGTACACTGAGCACTGTTCCGGCAGCGTAGTTCATCAACTACCCAATGGAGGTTCTTATGGAAGCAAAGGTTACCTTAGACACCACCTACATCCCATCGGAGGACGTAGTGTTCAGAGACATTGAGGGAGAGCTCATCATCGTCCCCCTGACCTGGGGAGTCGGAGGTGCAGAGGGCGAGGGGGATGCCATCTTCACCCTCAACGAGACGGGCCGGGTCATCTGGGATCGGCTGGACGGCCAGCGTAGCTTGAAGGACGTGGTCGCAGAACTCGCGGCTGGGTTCGAGGCCGCCGAGGGCGAGATCGAGGCTGACGTATTGGGGCTGGTGGGGGAACTCGTCAAGAGGAAGATGCTGGTTGAGGTGGCGCCAGCGCCAGCCTCGTAGGCCCGGCTAGCGCCGGCTGAGTAGCTTCGTAGCGCCAGCGGAGAAGCGTATCGAAGCCAAGCGGCATACTCAGGCAGATCCGCTCGCTGCTCGATACGGGCAAAAAACGGCGTTGCCCTACTCGACCGACGCTCGCTCGCCGTATCAGAGAAGAGGCCATCATGCCTTGTTTCATCTCATCCTGCCCGCACTGGTCCGCGCAGACGTCGGACTGTGCCCTGGGCGCGCCGACGGAGGCAGGCCCTGCTACCGGTCTGCGCGCTGGCAGCCTGGTGCTGGCCTCACTGGAGGTCGGCAAGGCCCTGGCCGACCGCGGCCGGACGACCTTCCGCGCCCAGGGCACTTGCATGTACCCCACCGTCCGCCCCGGCGATGTGCTGCACATCGAATCCCGCACAGTGGAGGAGGTGTCCGTGGGCGACATTGCCGTCTGCCGGCGGTCCGGCTACCTGTTCGGCCACCGCACCATCGGCAAGGGGGTTGAAGACGGGCGGACGTGCATCGTCACCCGGCCCGACACCGTCAGGCACGGCCACGACGGCCCGACGTTCGATGAGGACGTGCTGGGAATCGTGACGGTTATCGAGCGGAGCGGTAAGCTGTTGTCGCCCCGCCCACGCAAATATGCCTGGCCGGCGAGGGTCTACCTGGGGGCGCGCCTGGCGCTGATAGAAGCGCTGCCGTCGGCGCGCGGACGGTTGATCCGGGCGCTGGCTCACATCCAGCGAGCCACCCTCTACCGCTGGGTTGGCCGGCTCTGGCTGGCGATCACCCGCGCCCAGGTATCCTACGTCGTACGGTTGCCCCTGCGGGCCGGGCAGACACACGACCTCTTCCGCCCCCTGCCGCCGGACGAGTTCGACGTAACCCGGCCCACCTGGCAGGGCCGCCCACCGGACTGCTGGACGCTGGCGCTGCACCTGAACAGGGATCGCCGGCCGGCGGCCTGGGCCACCTTCGCGTTGTGCCCGCCGGAATGTCCCCATGCCGGCTGGTGGCTAAGCGAGGTCCAGGCGCGGGTGCGCTATCGGGGGTTTGGCTTTGAAGCGCATCTTATCCGCAAGGCCGACGAGATCTTCGCCCGCAGTGGGACGAAGCTGCCAAGGAGCAACCTATGAGGCCCAGAATCACATTCGCCCGTTTTCTACTGCGTCTGAGCGGGTTCCTCTATTCGTTGTAATATTGTCTGTTAAGGAAACTGTCATCGTGGGCGAATCACTCGTCTCATCCATCGAGATCCAGGACTTCTCCCTCTGGGACAGGATGAAGGGCCGGCGGGTACCCCTCTCCTTCGACCTGGAGGTCACCGCCCGCTGCAACAACGACTGCCGCCACTGCTACATCAACCTGCCGGCCAGTGACCGGGAGGCCAAAGCTAGTGAGATGACGGTGGGTGAAATCGACGACATCGCCGACCAGGCCGTTGAGCTGGGGGCGGTGTGGTGCCTGATCACCGGCGGTGAGCCGCTGCTGCGCCCCGACTTCGCCGACATCTACCTGCTCCTCAAGCGCAAGGGGCTGCTGGTCTCCGTGTTTACCAACGCCTGCCTGGTCAACAACGAGCATGTGGCGCTGTTCAGACGTTATCCGCCGCGCGACATCGAGGTGACCGTCTACGGGGTGACGAAAGAGACCTACGAGGCCGTCACCAGGAGGCCCGGCTCTTACCAGGCTTTTGTGCGGGGGCTCGATCTCCTGCTTGAAAACGGCATCAAGGTACGCTTCAAGGCCATGGCTCTGCGTTCCAACGTGCACGAAATCGCAGAGATCGCGTGCTTCTGCCGGGAGCGGACGCGGGACTATTACCGCTTCGACCCCTTCTTGCACCTGCGGTTTGATGGCGACGCGGCCCGCAACGAGGAGATCAAGTCGGAGCGGCTCACGCCCGAAGAGATCGTGGCCCTGGAGCGTTCGGACCCGGAGCGTTTCCAGGCGCTGGAAGAGGGCTGCGACAAGCTGATCTTCCGCGAGCAGTTGTCCTACGAGGAATGCGCGACCTGCGCCGAGCGAGACGGCTGCGACAAGTTCGAGGTCTTCAGCCGGCTGTTTGGCTGCGGGGCGGGCAACGGCAGCTTCAACGTGGGCTACGATGGTACCTTCCGGCTCTGCTCCTCGCTCTGTGCGCCGGGGACCACCTACGACCTACGCCAGGGCAGCCTGCATGACGCCTACTACAACCACGTGCCGCGTGTCCGTGCCCTGCGTACCGAGAACGAAGCGTTGCTCAAGACCTGCAAGTCGTGCCCGTATGTGAACCTGTGCATGTGGTGCCCGGCCCACGCCCACCTGGAGACGGGCGACATGGAGGGGGAAGTACCCTACTTGTGTGCCGTGGCCCATGCGCGGGCGGAGGCGCTGCAAGGGAGCAGCTAATCAAGTCTCATCATCTGATCCATCACTAACCTGTCCCATGATAAGCACCGGTGTCCATCTCCGCTGACACCGGCGTTTTCTATGAGGATGGCGTTGGGCCTGTAGGTTGTAGCTCAGTTTAACAGAGTAGCCGCCTAGAACGTCAGGGCCTTGGTCAGCGTGCCGTTGGCCACCACTGCCCACACCAGCACCCGCCCCTGGCGTAGACCAGGGGTGACGGAAACCAGGGTCGACTGGGCGACGGCGACGATTTTCCCGCTGGCATCAAGGCCCTGGGTAGTGGTGGTAGCCTGGAAGGAATAGCCCTTGCCTTCTTGCGGTTTAGCCACGTAGTCGAGGTTGGCGATGCCGGGGAAAGTGCTCTTGATCCGCGCCAGGGCCTCGTCCGCGTTGGTCGGCAGGGCACCCTGCTGAGTCAGCACAAACACGCCCAGCGACGCCGACTCGATGTCGGCGGTCATGTTGCCGCTGATTTCGCCGTCACCGAGGCTGACCGAGGCCAGCGCGTCTTCGAGGATGCCGTAGTACGTGGCGCCGGCCAGGGTGACGGCAGCGTCCACGCTCTCCTGCGCTTCGACCGGTAGGGTGACGGTGCCGGCCTGGCCGCCAGCCGACTTCACAGTGACGTTGATGCCCAGCACGCTGCTGGCGTAGCTGCGGATGGCCTCGCTGGCGTCGTATTCAGACACCTTTTCCCCGACCTCGACGGTGACCGGGACGGGTGTGCCGCTGGGCGTCCTGGGCGGCTGCCCGCCGCAGCCGACCAGGAGCAGTGTCCCGATCAGCAAAGAGATGATGATTGTCAAGCGAATGGTCTGCATTTTTTGACCTCCATTTTTATGTTTTTTGGTGCCCCATTGGTGCACAGTGACCAACGCAGTTGGTCACTGTGCACTCGTGTTGTTCAGCAGCAAGCGTCGAAGACTGCTGGCTTGTAGGTCCAGAACTGCAACTTGGTCAGCGGGTCGGCCTTGTGGTTCTGGATCACGGTCAGCGGCAGGGCGCTGATAGAGCTCAGGCTGATCGGGCCCGGCGCGCCCTGGGTGATGGCGGTGTACTCCTGGGCCATCAGGTACAGGAACTCGGCGGTGTTGAGGGTCTGCCCCCCTACGCTCACTTGGGACGGCAACCGGTCGGTGATGGCCGCAGAGATGGCGACGGCGGCGTCCAGCACGTCGTCGGCCGGCATGGAAGCCGGTGTTACGTCGCTGTGGAAAACGACGGTGGGGCCCAGCAGGTCGTGCGTCTCCACATTGGCTGGCAGGCTGTCGGTCTCATAGTAAGTCGCCAGAGCCCGCGCCAACCCCTCAAACGCCTCGGCCAGGCTGTAGGACAAGTTGGCAACTTGTCCTACTTCCACGTACTCCGGCGGATAGCCTGTGGCCTCCATCGTCTGGCTGAGGGTTTGAGCAGCCTGGAGCAGCTTGTCCTGGGTCAGAGTTGGCGCCGGCCCGTTTTCGGCCAGGGCGTAGATGTCGTGCAGAGTGACGGAACGGAAGCCCAGCTCTTGAGTCAACTCCAGCACCTGCTCGTAGAGGGCCCAGATCTTCTCCTGGTCGGCCGGGCCGTACTTGTAGAAATCGTGGTCGTGAGCGAGCAAGGCGACTATGGGCACTGGGTCGGTGAGGCTGGTCAGTTGCGCCTCCACTTGAGCCAGGTACTCCTCGCTCTGGTCGTTGAGGGCAGCATCCACCAATAGCGAAGGGCCAAGGGCCAGGCTCTCTGAACGGTTGAGGACGCCCATGAACCAGGCGTCGTTGCGGCTGGCCCCGGTGTTGTCCTCCAGTCCCACAGCCATTTTGACACCCATCTCCTTGTCCACCGCCAGGATGGACGCCTCGAAGAAGCGGCCAGTGGCGAAGGGGTCCTGGCCGAAGACGTTGCGGAAGGCGGTGATGCCTCCCACGTGGGCTCCAGTGGCGGGATTGAGGCCGTCGGTCTCGTAGGTGCGCACGGTGGCCACGTCCTGCTCCCAGTCCTGGCCCAGTACCTGATCCACCAGTTGGGGGTAGGGTGGGCGGTTGGCGCCGTGGTAGTGCAGGCCGTGAGAGGACTCCAGGAGGCGCGTCACCGTCTGGGTGGACCACTCGGCCAGCTTCTCGGCGGCCAGGCCGCTGAAGTAGTAGTCGGCTGCCATGTCCAGGCCGTCTATCAGGTCCAGATGGCGGTTCAGCGTCGGCACGAACTGCCGTAAGCGAAGCGACGTTGCCTGCTGCACGTAGTCCGGCGAGCCCCGCAGGTAGTTGGCGTTGTAGGAGATGACCAGGCAGCCAGCAGGCGGCTCGTAGTGGTCCGGGGACGGCGTTGGCGTGGGAGTAGAGGTCTGGTTGCTGACCACGAAGGGCAAAAAGCTGCGGAAGCCCGACGACAGCGGCTCCAGGGCGTCCAGGTAGTCGAACAAGGCCAATTGTGCCGCGGTGGGAGAGTGCTCTGGTGGGGTGGTGAAGATGCCGTGCCCGCCGCTGAGGTTCTTGTAGAGCGCATCCACCGTGCCGCCCAGGTCGTGGATGATGGGCGCCAGTCGGTCCATGTCGGTGCAGGTCTGGCCGCCGTGGTCCAGCTCGCCGCAGTAGAGCCAGAAATGCGCGCCGCTGAGGGCCCCTGGCGGTGCGTTTTGCAGGTACGACGGAATCTCACCACCGGTCTCGGCGAACCCGGTTCCCGAGTCGGCCACGAAGGAGGCAAAGGTTTTCATGCCGTCAGGGGCCCGGTCCATCAGGGCCAGCTCAACGACCCGCGCTGAGCCCTTGGAAAAGCCGTGCAGCGCCACTGCGGTGTCGGTGAGGGGGCAGTGGGCACTCAGATCGCTCAGGGTGGTTCGTAGGTTCTCGTAAATCTGTGCGCCATCGTCGAAGAGCAGGTCCCCGCCGGCCGGATCCTCCTGGGCGTACTGTAGCGAAACCACCGCGTACTGGTGCCCGGCGGTCCGCTCCGTCCACCATTGATAGTTAGGCTCGGCGTATCCACCGCTGCCGTGGAGGGTGACGACCAGCGTACGGTCCGACATCTGCTCCCAGTTCTCGGGAAAGCGGATGATGGAGAAACGATTATCGTCCACAGGGATGACGCCCCCACCCTGGCTGGCCACGGCATTCAGAATATCAGTATGCTCCTGGCAGCCATGGTCGTCATAGTCGAGGCTGTGGTTTTCCTGGATCCAGGCCTGGCAGGTAGCCATCGTAGGCTCTGAGTCTCGCGTCTCTGCCAGGCTGGGGGATTCGTCGCTCATCACGGCGAACGATGCCGTGACCAGCAGCGCGACCAAAAGCAGAACGGCTAACGTCTTCGGTGCATTCATCGTGATGCCTCCTGGCGGACGATCAAGGGCAGGTAAGCGTGCGGTGTGAGATAGCGCAGGATGTTGGGCTCTGAGTTGTACTCCGTCTGCCAGATGTCAATCACCTCAGGTGGTTGGTGTCGTGGTCCTCGAAGTAGGTGTAGATCGAACGGGCGTAAGCCAGCAGTTCCTGGATGTCGGCGGGGCCGAGCTCGCCGTCGCCTTGTAGTTGTTCCTGCTTGCGCTCCACCAGGCGGGAGCCCAGGGCGTAGATGGTGGTGTGGCTGCCGGCGATCACGGCTGGCGCTTGGGCCTCGCGAGCGGGGTCGTGATGGATGCCGGCGTAGAAGATGGGTAGCAACGCCTGGGGCAGGGTCAGGCCGGGGGCGACTTCCACGGTGGCGGTGACGGGGTTGCCTTCGGCGTCGAAGCCGTACAGCTCCTCTGGTGCGCCGCCCCAGAATTGGGGCTGGTCGTTCTCGGCCACCAGCTCGAAGTAGCACACCTGGGGCAGGGTTTGGCCGGGGTTCTCCGGGGCGGGGTGGGTGCCGTCGTAGCGGTCGGCCAGGGCCACCACGAAGCGATACCAGTCGTCCCATCGGTCCTCCAGGGGCGGATAGAATCCGGAGTCTTCGATCTCGGTCTCGGCGGTGAACTCGCAATCTCCGGTGCCGACGTGAGGGAGGAATGGTTCGAGGCCGGAGTCGGCGAAGAGGCGGACCACGGTATCAACCAGGGTCCAATCCCAGGTGTCTGGGTCGGCCGGGTCGCCTTCGGATTGGATGGTGCACCAGTCCACCCCACCCCAGATGCCGAAGCTGAGATGCTGCTCCTGGAACATGGGCAGCAGGTCTTCCTCCCACATGTTAGGGTCCCAGAGGTTGTCTTCCGTGAACGGCCAGAAGACCTCACCGCCGTAGCGGAGGCCGGAGCCGGTGTGGGTTATCGGGGGAGAGTTAGCTTCGGCTTGGCTCACTGAGTGGACCGCAAGCAGTACACCGAAAGCGATGAGAGTCAGTAAGAGCACTTTCTTATTCATGGTCATCTCCCTTTCTGAGGTAACGAGTAACGTGTTGACGAGGGCCCGCAGCCTCATTGCCTGATTTCCCTTGAATCTCTTGGGAAACTTTCACCAACAGTATACCATAGAGTTGTTAGTGGGGGGTGAGGGAATTGTAAAGAAAGTGTAAATCTGACTGTTCCGCCGTTTTGCTCAGTGTACCACAGGACGACCGAATGGTCAAGACGATGCTCCCGGCGCATCCTCAAGTTGAACCTGTGCCTATGTTGACTGGGAGGGGTTTCTGGTCTATAATAACAGGAAGTCCAGCTATCCGATGCAGCGTTCCAGGGTGTGCAGGGTTTTGCCTGCTAGAACTGCTGACGGAAATGTCGGGGGTTCAGCGCCGCAGAGTCACAGGAGGAGCCAAAGACGATGGCAACGAAAAAACTCTCCGAAAGGTGGGTATCGCTCCGTACAAAAATCATTCTGCCGTATATCCTCCTGGCGTTGGCTCTAGCGGCAGGGGTTGCTTACCTCGGCACTCAAGTTGTGTTTGATTCTATTGAGGAGCGCTTCGTTAATCAACTCATTGAGGCGGGGAAACTCTCCTCAGAATGGATGGTCCGGGAAGAGAATCGCCTGCTAGAGACGCTGCGGCTTTTAGCCCACACGGAGGGGATACCGGAGGCGATCAAGACAGGAGACGCAGAGGGGTTGCGTGAGCTGGCTTATCCTGTTGCAGTTAACTCTTCTGAGGAAGCTGTGGAGTTTTTGGACCTTCAAGGGAAGGGTATCCTTTCCATGCACCATCGCGTGGGTGGGGGTATTGAGGATTATGATTTCACTCGTGGAAACGAGGACTTCAGACAGCAGGCTTTTGTCCAAAAAGTGCTTCAAGGGCAATCGGATAGTTATGGGGACAAATATGCTGGCCTTGCGCCGATTGGGGAGAGGGATTACTTCTACGTCTCTGGCCCGATTTTCGATGATGAGGGCAACCTAGCTGGCGTCATGTTGGTGGGAAAATCGCTGTATACCCTGGTACGCGAGATCTGGGAGGAGACCCTGGCCAGAGCGACAATATATGACCTCAATGGTCAGCCTATTGCCACCACCTTTTTGGAGGCCGAGGCTCTGGATACAGAAGCTGTCTCTGGTATCCTGGCTCGGCAGGATGACGAAAGCTTCATTCGGGATCTACATGTATCTAATATTGACCATAGTGAAATCCTGGGCCCATGGGAAGCACGCAGGGGCGATGACCTGGGCCTGGTTGGTGTCTCCTTTGCCAAAAACTTCCTGGTCCGTTTGACCCAGAATACGTGGCTACAGATTTTGCTAATGGTATCTATTGCCTTCTTGTTGGTGATCGTGATCGGGTTTTTTGTCTCCAATCACATTTCCCAGCCGATTCTGAAATTAGAGCAAGCAGCTTCCAAAGTAGCGGATGGAGACTTGAGCGTGCAAGTGGAGCCGACCGCAAGAGACGAGGTCGCTCTTCTGACCCAGAGTTTCAATGCGATGGTCTCTAGCTTGCATCAGTCTAAAATGGACCTGGTCGCGGCTTACGATACGACCCTTGAGGGTTGGGCCAAGGTTCTTGAACTTCGAGACTTGGAGACCGAGGGCCATTCACAGCGCGTCACCGATTTGACTTTGAAATTGGCCCGCGCCATGGGGATAGAGGGCGATGATTTGGACCATTATCGCCGTGGCGCATTACTCCACGACATTGGCAAGATGGCCGTCCCCGATCCCATCTTGCTTAAGCCTGGCCCGCTCACCGATGAAGAATGGGAGATCATGCACCAGCACCCGACCTATGCCGTTGAGATGTTACACGCCATCCCTTTCCTGCGTCCAGCGTTAGATATTCCCAGATACCATCATGAGAGGTGGGATGGCAGTGGTTATCCGTATGGGTTGAAAGGTGAAGAAATTCCGCTGGCCGGGCGCATCTTTGCCGTCGTGGATGTATGGGACGCGCTCCGTTCAGATCGTCCTTATCGGTCAGCCATACCACCGGAAGAAGCTCGCCAGATCATTCAACAGGAGAGCGGTACTCACTTCGATCCTCGCATTGTGAAGGTTTTCTTAAGTGAGGTACTCGCTGTTGCTATACTAAACAGCCGCACAACTTGACGAAGAGCCGAGGTATTTGGTGGCCCGTCCGGGGAGAAGGATTCGCCATGGAGCCCTCTGAAGGCGATGGGCGCGAAAGAATCCGGCGCTTAAAAACACTCCTCACTGCCCTATTCATCCTGGCGTCAGGTGTGCTCTGCCTGCTCTCGGTGCTGTATGCTCAGAGAAGGGCTATTGGGAGGGCGGCGGAGGTCATTCCCGTTTCTCTTCATGCAAAGGAGGTCGCCGATTACAGTGCTGATCTTCGTGGGAGACGCGCCCCTGCGGTACGCATGAATATCGTTGCGGATGTGATTCGTGACCATGAACCCGGAGCCAGCGATGTGCTGGAGCGATTCGCTGCCGCTGAGGCGGATTTGCTCACGCCCGTTCCTTCAGTGACCCCCATTCCCACCTTGCCTGGGGATCGTCCAGGCCCAAATCCCCCCACGAGGACGATGACTCCCACACCGCCGACGCTCACAGCGACATCAACACCTACGTCTACGCCGACGCCGACCACCGTCCGTACTCACACACCCACAGCGACACCAGCGCATACGCCAACGCCAACAACTGCCCCCATTCGCGCACCCACAGCGACACCCACGCATACGCCGATGCCAACTGCTACCCGCACTCCCACGCCGACAGCGACACCCACGCATACGCCGACGCCAACTGCTACTCACACTTACACGCCGACGGCGATACCCACGCATACGCCGACGCCAACTGCTACCCGCACCCACACGCCGACAGCGACACCCACGTATACGCCGACGCCGAAGGCCGTCCGCACTCGCACACCCACAGCGACGCCCACGTATACGTCAGCGCCGACAGCCACTCCCACTTACACGCCGACAGGGATGCCCACGAGTACGCCGACAGCCACCCCCACCCACACGCCGACAGGGATGCCCACGAGTACACCGACGCCTACCCCCACTC